>JAGLNZ010000631.1 GCA_023139225.1 Desulfobacula sp.
TCTTTAAATACACCTGGGCGCCGATATGAATATTCTCATTGGGCCAGGTGCGATTGATTTGATCAAGGGCTTTTTTAAGCATGACATCACTGATCCCCTGTCCCCGGCTTTCTTTTGCCACAACCACCCGACCGATACTCACCTGTTTAAAACTTAAACCCGGCGGCAGGATTCTCAAGTATGCCATAAGTTCTTTGTCTTTGTTTCTACCTATAAGATGAAGGGTTTCAAGATGCCTGTCCTTGCCGTCAATTTCAGGATAAGGACAGTTCTGCTCCACCACAAACACGTCCACCCTGAGTTTTAATAGTTCATACAGCTCATCCGGATCAAGCCGGTCAAATGATGTTATTTTCCATTGAATCTCAATCATGTCTTTTGCTTTTCAACTTTCCCAGATAATAAAAACCATTGGATGCGTGTTTGTTCATGGTAGTATACACAATAGTTTCAAATTTCCTGGTCTCAAAATTCCGGGTCAAATGAAACAGGTGATTTGTTGTGTGATGGCGAAGAAGCGCCCCTTCATCAAGCTCAAACACCCCATATGTCCCGTAAAGCTCTTTAAATTCATTATATCTGTCAACATTGCGCTGATCATGGTTAATTAAAAAATCATTGATATATAAACTCCCATGAGGTTTTAACACCCGTTGAATCTCATCCATCAATAATTCCTGGTTGTTATTATTCACGATACATGTCAAAACCGCAACCAATACCACTGCATCAAAGGTGTTGTCGTTAAAAGGAAAGACAGAATTACATTTTTTTAAATCAAGAAAAGGATACAATTGTCTTCCTCTTTCAATCATTTTTTGTGAAAAATCAATCCCGCAATTTTTTTTAAACCCTTCCTGATAAAGCTCATTCAGGGTCCGGCCGTATCCGCAGCCCACATCCAGGATGACGGATTGCCGGGACACACAGGTTTTAAAAATATCCATTTGAAAGGGTGTGGTAAATTCCTTTTTGGAAGCCGCCTTATCCCAGTATATTTGCTGATTCATGATCATAACGCATTTAAAATATGGCATCTGTTCATGAATTACAAGCCGGGTCTGATTTTTCAATTGACATATATATAGTCACCTATGTATATATGTATTTATGGATATCAAAATCATTCAAAATTTCCCCATTGGAATTAAAGAACAGGTTAAACGGCAGATAAAAACCATGATTGAAGACGGCAGGTTTAAGGCCGGTGACATGCTGTTATCGGCCAAGGACATGGGGCTGTTCCTAAGTATTAACCGAAATACTGTAGCCTCTGCCTATAAAGAACTTGAACAGGAAAAATTTCTTAAGGTTATCAAAGGCTCCGGTACCTTTGTCAGAAACCTTACGCAAAAAAAAAGCCAGGGCCGGCTCAAAGAAATTTTCAATCTGGCCTATGACCAGGCTATCCAATTGGATTTTTCAGCCGAAAGCATCACCGATTATTTTATCACAGGGCTTTTGGAAAAATCTAAAGATACACGAAACGGAGGAAAAATCATTCTGATTGACTGCAATTACGAGGTATTGGAAACCCTGGATGAAAAAATAAAAGCCCGATGTGATATAGATTCTCATTTCATGCTGATCCAGGATATTGAAAAATTTCCCGGCAAATTTATAAAACGGGCCAAAGAATACGATCTTATCATATGCGGCATGAACCATATGGAAGAACTCAAGATTGCTGTTCCGGATCTGCCTGTTGAAACCATTGGATTTATGATCAAAACAGACTTTCAAATCATGAATCAGATCATGCAGTTACCGGCCGGGACATCTGCGGGATATTGCTGCATATCAAAAAAGAGTTCAAAAGCATTTTTTAAAACCACCCTGTTCACTTCGGGATCATCCCTTAACCGGATACATGTTGGAATTGATGACATAAAGGGCATCGGGGCCATGCTGAAAACCTGTGATATTATTTTTGCTACAAACTATGTTTATGACACCCTGGTTGAAAATTTCCCGACAAAAAAAAAGATCTGTCAGGTTGATCTGGATATTGATCCGGGAAATCTTGATTTTATTATTTCAAGGCTTGGAAAAGGAGCCATATTATGATGGA
>JAGLNZ010000632.1 GCA_023139225.1 Desulfobacula sp.
CCTATTATACACCGATTCCGCACACGCCAATGTGGGAGAGTGCGGTCAACCATTCAAAATTTGATCTTCTCGAACATCCTGTTTTTACTAATAATACACTCTTTCCCTGTGTGAGTTCAGAAGTTCATTTAAAGCGTATTTCGCAATTGAAAAATCTATAGATTTAATATATAACCCTTTTGGTTTGTTAAGATTTTGTTAGGGCAATATTAGTGACAACCACATAAAGAGGCAAAAAATTGAACATAACAGGTATAATAATTCAAACTCTGGGTGGACTGGGACTATTCATTCTTGGAATGAAAATGATGACCGAAGGCCTTCAAGCCACAGCAGGGCAAAGAATCAGGCGGGTTCTGGAGGCCATTTCTTCCAACAGGGTCATTGGATGCGCCTCAGGTGCCGGGGTTACAGCTATTGTTCAGTCCTCATCCGCTACAACTGTTATGCTGATCGGATTCGTAGGGGCGGGCATTATGTCTCTGGAGCAGGCTGTCGGCGTTGTTTTGGGGGCTAATGTCGGAACCACCATTACAGGGCAGATGATTGCATTCAAGCTGACAAAACTTGCTCTTCCTGCCATTGCTCTTGGTGTTGGCTTGAAATATTTTTCGAAAAAAAGACGTTACAGGCATATTGGCGATATTGTTTTAGGTTTTGGAATACTTTTTTATGGTATGGTCGTCATGAAACAGGGCCTTGCGCCCATAAAATCTGATCCTCAATTTATTGTTTTTTTTACAAAATTTACCACTGACAGTTTGGGGGGTATTCTTTTATGCATATCCATGGGAGCTATTTTAACCGTTATGGTGCAATCTTCTTCTGCCACGGTCGGGTTGACAATGACCCTCGCTTCCCAGGGGCTGCTGGGTTTTCCCACAGCAATGGCCCTGGTTCTGGGTGAAAATATTGGAACCACCATTACAGCAGAAATTGCAACTATTGGTTCAAAAAGTATCAGTGCTCATCAAACGGCTCGTGCCCATACCCTGTTTAATGTGATCGGCGTCGGCATTATGGTTATTTTTTTTCAACCGTTTGTGGAATTTGTTCAATATGCGACATCATTACTGGGTGCAGCGCCTGTGGATCAGGTAGTGGACGGAGAGGTGGTAAATGTCGCCAGATATATTGCAAACGGGCATACGCTTTTTAATGTAGTGAATGCTATGATTTTTTTATTATTTCTCCCAAAATTGATCCAGTTGGCAGTCTTTTTATCACCCAAAAAGAAAGCATCAAGTGAAAGATACAAATTGCCACAGTTTGATAAAAGTTTTATCGATTCACCCATTGGTGCCCTTGCCAAGGTTAAGGGTGAAATCATAAAAAATATAGAATTTGCCCATATGAATTTAAAGAAAACCTCAACCTGTCTTATGATCAGGGACGATGACATCATTGGGGAAAGAGAAGCCGTAGAAGAGCATCTGGATGATTATCAGAAAGTCATTATCAAATATTTGACAACTATTTACCAGGGAGAGGTGAACGAACCCGAGGCCAAAGAAATATCAGAAATGATGCGAATTACCAATAATATAGAAAGACTGGGCGATTCCATGGAAAATGTGTCAAAAATACTTGAAAGAATATATGACAATAATTTTGATTTCAGTGAAAAAGCCAAAGAAGACCTGATAGCTATATCGAACCAGGTAGACAAGTTTTTAGGTTTGATTGTCAAAGAAATGCACGAAAAGACCCAAGGGTTTTACAAAAAAGCTTTGGCACATGAAGATTTGATTGACCAGATGCGTGAAGATATGCGATATCAGCATATAGAAAGATTAAGAAATGGAGAATGTGTGGTTGATACCGGTGTTTTTTTTATTGCCCTTGTCTCAAATTATGAAAAAATGGGGGATTACTGTTTTAACATCGCCACAGGTGTA
>JAGLNZ010000633.1 GCA_023139225.1 Desulfobacula sp.
ATACCCTGCCAGGTGCCCAGCACAAGGGAACCATTTTCCAGGGGGATGATTTCCGAAGGACCGAACAGGCTGACTTTTATGTGTGCGGCAGAATTGCCTTCCATGTGTTTGAAATGGTCATCCCAGGGGATCACCTTGTTGATGGTATTTAAGATATCTGTTTCAACCGCAGGGTCTGCATTTTCATTAATGGTGATCGCACCTGTTGTATGCATGGAAAAGACATGGACAAGGCCGTTCTTAATTTTGGATTCTTTTACAGCATTTTGGACCTGGGAAGTAATATCGATCATCTGGGTTCTTGCGTTTGTTTTAACGCTGATCTGCATGGTTGACCTCCTTTTTGTAAACCCGGGTGGCAAAAAGGTTTTTGGCACCCGGGTTAGATCTTGCCCGGGAGTTATGATTTAAAAAGGTCCAGAGCGTTGTTAACGATATTGTCCGGGGAGAACCCATACTCTTTGAGTACGGTTCCGCCGGGTGCTGATGCACCGAATTTATCAATCCCGATAATTTTGCCTTCCTGCCCTGTGTATTTTTCCCATCCCATGGAAATACCGGCTTCAACAGCGATTCTTTTTGTTACACTGAATGGCAGAATTCTTTCTCTGTAAGGTGCCGGTGCTTTTTCAAAGAGTTCCCAGGAGGGCATGGATACCACAGCAGCTTTGATGTTATGGTCTTTTTCAAGGATATCTGCAGCCGTAACACAGATATGAACTTCAGAACCAGTGGCAATAAGGATCATATCCGGGTCCTGGTCATTTTTTATGGTATATGCCCCGTAATGGAACTCACCGTCCCGCTGGGATACATCCAGGGTCGGCAGCTTTTGGCGGCTTAATATTAAAGCCGTTGGTGAGTCAACGGTTTTTAAAGCCTGTTTCCAGGCAAGGGCGGTCTCATTGGCATCGGCCGGCCTTACAACGGTAAGACCCGGGATGGCCCGTAAAGATGCCACATGTTCAACAGGCTGATGGGTGGGGCCGTCTTCGCCCACGGCAACGCTGTCATGGGTAAACACATAAATCAACGGCAGTTTCATCAAAGTGGCCATACGGATGGCAGGGCGCATATAATCGGCAAACACAAGAAAGGTTCCCCCATAGGGCCGGATGCCGGAATGAAGATACATGCCTGACATGATGGCACCCATGGCATGCTCGCGAACACCAAACCGAATATTTCTTCCCTCGCGGGTATCTTTTTGAAACTCAATTGAGCCGTTAAGATAGGTTTTATTTGACGGTGCAAGGTCGGCAGATCCACCCATTAATGCGGGCAGATTGTCAGCAATGGCATTGAGTACCTGGCCCGAGGCGGCTCTTGTAGCAACAGGCCCGTCTTCAGGTGTAAATTGAGGGATTTTTGAATCCCAGCCGCCGCTCAAAAATCCACTGATGGCATCAACAAACTTAGCAGCATGATCCGGATATTCGGTTTTATAGGCCTTAAAGAGGTCCTGCCAGCTTTGTTCAAATCCTTCTCCATAGGTCAGGGCTTTTCTGCAGTTTTCCAATACCTCTTCGGGGACATAAAAGTCTTTATCAGCCGGCACACCATAAAATTGCTTGGTAAGCTTAATCTCTTCTGCACCAAGGGGTGCGCCATGGGCATCTGAAGAGTCCTGTTTGCTGGGGCTGCCATAGGCAATGTGGGTTTTTATCTGCACAAGTGTCGGTCTTGCAACAGCATCTTTACCTGCCTGGATGGCTTTTTGTATTTCTTCAAGATTATTGCCGTCTTCAACTGTGACCACATGCCAGTTCTGGCTTTCAAATTTTGCTCTTACATTTTCTGTAAATGCAATATCTGTTTTGCCTTCAATGGTAATGGAGTTATCATCATAAAGGCAGATCAGTTTTCCCAGGCCCAGATGTCCTGCAAGGGAAATCGTTTCAAGGGCAACCCCTTCCATAAGGTCTCCGTCACCGCACATTACATAGGTATGATGATTGATGATTTGGTTTTCTTCCATGTTGAATCTTGCAGCAAGATGACGTTCGGCAATGGCCATGCCGGCAGCATTGGCAATGCCCTGGCCTAAAGGACCGGTTGTGGTTTCCACCCCCGGGGTTTCTCCATATTCAGGATGTCCCGGGGTTCTGGAACCCCATTGCCTGAAATTTTTCAGGTCAGAAAGCTTGAGGCCGTAACCAAAGAGATAAAGAAGGCTGTAGAGCAAAGAAGAGGCATGACCACCGGAAAGAACAAAGCGGTCCCTGTCAATCCATGCAGGGTTTTTGGGATTGTGTTTTAAAAAGTTTTTAAACAGAACATATGCCGCAGGCGCGAGACCCATGGGTGCGCCCGGATGTCCTGAATTTGCTTTTTGAACCGCGTCCATACAAAGGGTTCTGATTGTGC
>JAGLNZ010000634.1 GCA_023139225.1 Desulfobacula sp.
AAAAATCCATCCGGCATCCCTTGTGGAAATCATGTCCTGCTGCCCGGAAGATACGGCAATAATACCCGGTGTTTCACGGTTGACATTAACCATTACCACGGGTGCTCTAGCCCCTGCTGTTGCTAAAACCGCATCATACATAAAAACAAGGCCCCATGAAGAGGTGGCGGTAAACACCCTGCCGCCTGCAAGGGAAGCGGCCATCACAGCGTTCATAGCAGAATTTTCGCCTTCAACGGTGATTAACTCACAATCCATTTCCCCGTTTGCATGAAATTTGGAAATCTGCTCAATTATTTCTGTCTGGGGAGTAATCGGGTATGCTGCCACTACATCCGGACGGACAAGTTTTGCTCCGATCGCTGCTGCGGCATTTCCGGTTATAACCTTAATCTGTGACTTATCTTTGGCTTTTGTGTTCATTTTTGAAACTCCCCCTCCGATATCATGGAAATTGCATTTTTGGGACATTCTTTGGCACAGATCCCACACCCTTTACAAAATCCCAGGTCAGGAGAAAAATGTGAACTTCCAACCATCTCCATTACCTGAATCGGACAATAGATCGCACAAAAACCACAGAATATGCATTTATCCTCGTCAACCACCGGTCGCTTGGTTCGCCAACTCCCGGTATCAGAACACATCAGGGGATCATTTGCATCTGACCACGGTCCTTCATGCTTAAAAAATTTGTTTAATGACATACAACCCTCTCCTCCTTAGAAAATAAGATGACCCTTTGTAAAATATAGTTCTGTAATCTTATCTATTTAATAGCTATTACATAGCGATAGCCTGATTGCATTGTCAAGTAAAAAAATATTTTATTTATCAAAAAAATATCAAAATTGAACAGTAAGAAGTGGTACTTATAGAATTTACGCGGGTTTCAAAATATTCAAGATAGTTGATCGATCAACTATTTTTTTTGGGAAATAAATTTTTGCAAATGTCTAATTCGCTCTATGGTTTCAGGATGGGTTGAAATAAGCTGAGTTCCCTTTAATTCTGGTTGTTCTGCTGTAATCCTGATCAGAATATCTTCAAACGGCTTGATGTCCCAGCCTTTTAACATAAAATACTTTCCAACCGCCTCATCAGCTTCTATTTCAAACTGCCTGGAATATCCTGATTCCACCAGAAGTGTTGGAATACCTGCGGCAAGAGAGGTAATGGATGTCACATCCCCCACAAGCATGGAAATCAAAAGGACCACGCCTGTATTCTGAATCACTGATCTTAATCCATGGCGATTGATGACATGGGCCATCTCGTGAACCAGTATGCCTTCAAGCTCCCGAATATTTTCAGAGGTTTCAACCAGTTTGTCCGTTATAATAATCAGTCCTGACGGCAAAGCAAAGGCATTGGCTCCCAAAACCTTGCTTTTCCTGAACCCGAGAGTAAACGCATGGCCTGAATTTAATCCCTTTGCCAATGCATAAAACACCTGTCTGATATCGTCCTTTCTTTCTTCATCCAGTCCTGACGGTTTAAAAAATCGCTGATCAAGAATTTGCTCTGCATCAATACTGATCCGGTTCATTGTATTCAACGGCAACCGGAAAGCAATATCCTTAGCGATAAACGGAATCCCAAAATTAATAAATCCATAAACAGCGATAACCAGTCCGGCAAGACAGGCTGCAACTGTTTTCCACTGGCTTTCCAGAAAGCTGACAATTATAGAGGATTTATTGATTCGGGCCTTTAGCTCCAATTGTTCCATTCCCTTTGAATCATCTGTTTCAAACCGCTGCCCTTTATGAAACATGATAATTCGACGTGTGCCGCCCAGCCTGGGTGTTATGCGCAAGGAGGCCTTCAGGTCACACTTATCCAGCAGGCTTACGCCTTCCTCCCCTTTTATAAGGATATCAATCCCGTCAGATTCCAATACAGCCTTATGGGCTATAGCAGTTTGACCGTCAAAAAATATACCGTTTATAGTAATCATAACCCGATATCAAAATCAAAAAAATCAGCAGCTGCATCACCGACTGCCGTCACATCCGGATCAAACCCTGCTGCAAAATCATCAAGGCTCCCGTCTGATTCAACAGACATGCAGCTGAAAACATACCTTATTCTTCTGACCTTGGCCCAGGGAATGAGCAGGCCCACAGAAAATATAATGGCCAGGATATTTGTGAACCGTATCCAGAATAATTTCATGGCCTTAAGGTCACTTTTCACCGTCACCTGTCCGATCCGGCTTTGCTGCC
>JAGLNZ010000635.1 GCA_023139225.1 Desulfobacula sp.
TTGCCAGATATGCCGGGGCCAATGCGCTTGGCATTATTCTTACCGGCATGGGTAAAGACGGGGCTGCAGGAATGCTTTCCATGAAGAATGCAGGTGCAATTAATATTGCCCAGAATGAAAAATCCTGTGTTGTGTTTGGAATGCCCAAGGAGGCCATAAATATGGGCGCCGTTGATCATATCCAGGATATCAACACGGTTGCCAATAAGGCAATTTCCATTTTAGAGACAATGTAAACTATAAGCGGACAAAAATATTTTATGGTACCTGAAACCAAACTCAGCCCTGAACAGCATCAAAAGCTTTCCAGAATTGTTTATAAAGAATCAGGCATTGTTCTCAATGAAAAAAAATATAACCTTCTGGTTGCAAGACTGGCCAAAAGAATGCGGATAAAAAAAATATCTCGTGTGTCTGATTATATTCGCCTGATATCAACCAGCCCGGATGAATTCATTGAATTTATCGATGCAACCACAACCAACCATACTTATTTTTTCAGGGAAAATAAGCATTGTGAGTTTATTATCAAAACAATGGATAATACAAAACCCTTAAAAATCTGGAGTGCTGCATCTTCCAGCGGGGAGGAACCTTTCTCCATTGCGGTGCAGTTACTATCAAATTTATTTTCATTTACCATCTATGCGACTGATATCTCTGGTTCTGTACTGAGGCAGTGCCAAAAGGCCATTTATCCAAAAGAGAGAGTGAAGAACGTTCCTCTTTCCATCCTGCATACTTATTTTCAAAAGGGGACGGGCAAGTGGCAGGATCATGTAAAGGTAAAATCAAAGGTTCAGCAAAACATTACATTTGAGAAATTTAATCTTTTGTCAGACACGCCTGTGGAGACATTTGACATTATTTTTTGCAGGAATGTAATGATCTATTTTGATACACCCACAAGACAGAAAGTTGTAAACAGTCTTGGCAGGGCCTTAAAATCGGGAGGTTATTTTTTTGTGGGCTTGTCTGAAAACCTTCACGGGCTTGAGCATAATTTGTCCCTTGTTTTACCAAGCGGGTATAAAAAAAAATGATATGCTGAACTGATAGCGATCATTTAATGAAAACTCGAATGCATGGCAATTGATAGAATTTAACCTGTCATAGAAAGTTTAAGGTGTTTTATGTGGAAAGATCAATCAAGTATTCAGACTAAATTTTTTAGAAACATGATTTTAATTGCGTTGGCTTCTATTGGGCTATTTTGCCTGATCTGGATACAAGGTGAATATTCTGCATTTAAGATTGAATCAAAATCACTGCGTGCAAGATACCTTGAATCTCAAAAAGAGGTGCTTAAAAGCGAAGTGGCTGATGTGGTAAAATATATCAATGATATGAGGAGACTGTCCGAACAAAAACTTGAATTTGTACTTAAAGAACGAGTTTATGAAGCCCACAAGATAGCAATGAATATCTATCGGCAAAATATTGATTCAAAAGAGTTGCCTGAAATTAATAAAATGATTAAGGACGCCTTAAGGCCGGTTCGATTTAATGGCGGCCGCGGATATTATTTTGCCGTTTCAATGGATGGAGTTGAACAATTGTATCCTGTAAGTGAGCAATTAGAAGGCAAAAACCTGACCGGCCTGCAGGATTCTATGGGGAATTTTGTCATTCAGGATGAAATTGAAGTTATCAAAAAAAAGAGCGAGGGATTTGTTAAGCACTTCTGGATAAAACCCGGGAAAGATCCATCTGTAATGTATCCTAAAATATCTTTTGTAAAATATTTTAAACCGTTGAATTGGTATTTTGGTACAGGCGAATATCTTGATGAAGCAAAAGAACAAGTTCAGGGGGAAGTGCTGAATCGTATTATAAATTTAAGGTTTGGAACAGAGGGATATTTTTTTGGAAGTACGTATCAAGCAGATTCTCTTTTTTCCAATGGCAAAATTACTGCAGGTTCCGGTAATGTCTGGAACCTTACCGATCCCAATGGTGTAAAAATTATCCAGGAACAAAGAAAAATTGTTGAGAATCCGGAAGGCGGCTTTGTTTATTATTCCTGGAACAAATTAAAGACATCGGTCCCATCCCCAAAAGTTTCATTTGTCCAGGGAGTTCCTGAATGGGAATGGACGATTGGGGCGGGCGTTTATCTTGATACAATTGAAAAAACTATTCAGGAAAATAAAACGGCATTAAATATTGGACTTAAAAAAAGAATTATCCGGAGTGTATTGATTCTGGCAGTGTTATTCTGTTTAATTTATTTCTGGTCAAAACGTATTTCAAGTCAAATTCAAAAGTCGGTTAAAATTTTTTCATCCTCTTTACAAAAAGCAAACATCAATGAAATTATAATCAACCCCGATGATATTCAATTGCAGGAATTTAAAGATATAGCAGTGCTGACTGACAATATGCTGACGGCACGCAAGCAGGCTGAAGATGCCTTGAAAAAAAGTGAAGAAAAATATCGGCTTCTTATTGAAAGCCAAAAAGATATGGTCGTGAAATTTGATGCTGAAGGACGGCTTCAATTTGTAAGTTTGCACTACTGCACTACATTTGGAAAAACCCAGGAGGAATTGCTTGGGGAAAAATTTATGCCGTTTATTCATGAACACGATCAAAAGATGGTGGCAGACGCTATCGCCAGTGTTTTTAAGCCGCCTTATTCTGTAAAGGTTGAAGAACGTGCAATGACAACAGACGGATGGCGCTGGCAGGAGTGGCATAATACCGCCATTTTGAATAAAGACAATAAGGTGGAAGCAATTGTTGCCGTCGGCCGGGATATTCATGACCGCAAAAAGGCTGAAACAGCATTGAAGAAATCAAAAAAACAGTTTCAAGACCTTTTTAATTCAATTAACGATCT
>JAGLNZ010000636.1 GCA_023139225.1 Desulfobacula sp.
TCAGAAATTTTACGGATGTGGATGACAAGATCATTAAAAAATCCAATGAGACAGGGGAAGACTGCAAAACCATTACAGAGAAATATATAGATGAATTTCATAATGAAATGGATACCCTCAATGTATTAAGGCCGACGGTTGAACCCAAAGCCACCGAACATATCCGACACATTATTGATTTTATCGGGATGCTGATTGATAAAGGAAAAGCCTATTATGTTGAGGGTGGGGACGTCTATTTTTCCATTGATTCTTTTAAGGACTATGGAAAACTGTCCGGCCGGAATCCCGAGGACATGAGGGCAGGGGCGAGGATTGCAGTGGACACGAATAAAAAGAATCCTTTGGATTTTGTTCTGTGGAAGCCTGCCAAACCCGGGGAGCCTTTCTGGGAAAGCCCCTGGGGTGACGGGAGACCTGGCTGGCACATTGAATGTTCAGCCATGAGCTATGAATACCTTGGACAGGGGTTTGATATCCATGGCGGAGGCAAAGACCTGATATTTCCTCACCATGAAAACGAGATCGCCCAGAGTGAAGCGGTTTTTGGCCGTCAATTTGTCAAATATTGGATTCACAACGGATTTGTGGATATTAACAATGAAAAAATGTCAAAATCCCTGGGTAATTTTACCATGATCAAGGAAGTGCTTGAGACGTATTCCTCTGAGGTAATCCGTATGTTTCTTTTGTCAAAGCATTACAGAAGTCCCATTGATTATACCGAGGACTCCATGAGAGAAGTCTCCATAGGCCTGGACAGGATTTATGCTTTTCTTGAAAGACTGGAAAAGGCAGGTGTACAAATTGACGGGTTCAAAAGAGGAAACCTGTGGAATGATTTTGAAAGGGCCATGAATGACGATTTTAATTCTGCAAGGGCTCTGGCATCTGTTTTTGAAGCGGTCAAAAAAGGGAACAAGCTTCTGGATGATACCAGTGATATCCCTGATGAAAATATTCTGGAAACCTTAAGTTTTATCTATAATGATATTAAAGCCATCTCCAATATTCTTGGCATGTTTTTGCTGGACCCGCAATCCTATTTTAGGGCCAAAAAAGACAAGGGTGTGGCAGATATGGCCATTGATCCGTCTGAAATTGAAGATTTAATCCTGCAACGGGCTAAAGCCCGTAAAAATAAGAATTTTTCAAGGGCTGACGAGGTCAGGGATCTTCTTTGCGCTAAGAATATTGTCCTTGAGGATGGTCCGGAAGGAACCACCTGGAGATTTGAATAAATTTTGTGTTAAAACAAAAAAAAGAGAACAATCCATCATCAGAATATAAACTAGGGATGTTTCCCGGTGTTTTTACACCCAGTATTCTGACAATCCTGGGTATTATCCTGTTTTTGAGAATGGGATATATCGTGGGAAATGCAGGACTGGGAAAAACGCTTCTCCTTGTTACCTTTGCAAGCATTGTTTCCATACTTACCACAACTTCCCTCTCGGCTATTGCCACCAATATCCATGTCAAAGGAGGAGGGGCTTATTACCTGATTTCAAGGACCCTGGGGGTTCAATCCGGCGGGGCCATCGGGCTGGTGCTGTTCCTGGCACAGTCCGTATCCATTGCATTTTATTGTATCGGTTTTGGTGAGGCAGTGATGGGCCTTTTACCGTCTGCCCCATATCTTTCGTCCCAGACAATTGCCATAACAGCCATAATATTTTTATTCTTTTTTGCCTGGCTCGGGGCTGACTGGGCAACTAAATTTCAATATATTGTCATGGTATTGCTGGTATTTGCTCTTGTTTCCTTTTTTGTGGGCGGGATGATGAAATGGAACAGCCATCTTGTCATACAAAATTTTGCAGCACCGGAAAAAGGATTACCGTTCTGGGTTTTGTTTGCCATATTTTTTCCTGCTGTGACAGGATTTACCCAGGGACTTAATATGTCAGGAGACCTGAAAGATCCGGGGCGGGCAATTCCTCTGGGTACTTTTCTGGCCGTGGGGCTGTCTACCCTCATATATTTTATAGTGGCAATCGTATTTGCCGGGGCCATGCCTAATTGTGAATTAATGGCGGATTACGGGGCCATGAAAAAGGTGTCTGTTATTCCCGGACTCATTAATGCCGGGGTGATTGCAGCAACACTCTCCTCTGCCATGGCTTCTTTTTTAGGATCACCGCGAATTTTACAATCCATTGCCAGGGATAAGATTTTCAGGGTTTTGAATCCGTTTGCCAAAGGTGTCGGGGTTGCTGATAACCCAAGAAGGGGAGTATTGCTTTCCGGTGCCATTGCCGTTGCCACCATCTGTCTCGGGCAATTGAATCTCATCGCCCAGGTGGTGTCCATGTTTTTTTTGATTTCATACGGCCTGATTAATTATGCTACTTTTTATGAATCTCGGACGGCAAGCCCTTCTTTTCGGCCAAGGTTCCGCTGGTTCAGTCCCTGGTTGAGCCTGGCTGGATTTATCGTGTGCACCGGTGCCATAATGGCCATTGATATCCAAAGCGGGATCATGGCGGTATGCATTCTTACGGCAGTCTATCAATACTTAAAACAAAGAAAAGGTCCTGCAAGATGGGCGGACAGTCGAAGATCGCATTATCTTCAGCGGGCAAAGGAAAATCTTGCTGCCGCTGCGGTAGAGTCTGAACATGACCGTGACTGGAGACCCATTATTCTTGCATTTACCAATGATTCCAAACGGCTTAAATCCATTCTTGAATTTTCAGGCTGGCTGGAAGGAGGCTCCGGCATGACCGCAGCCGTGCGCCTTATAAAGGGCCAGGGACTCAAAATAAACGCCAGGCGTGCACAAATTTTTCAGGAATTGTCTGCCCATATAAAAGAGATTAAATCTGATGCCTATCCTTTGGTTTTATCTATCCCCGGGATTTCAAAATCCTTGCCGGTTATCATACAATCCTTTGGCCTGGGACCGTTAAAAGCAAATACCGCTTTAATTAACTGGATGGACGAGCTTGGGCATGGCGTTTCGGGAATCGGTCCGTTTAATTATGCAAAAAATTTAAGAACTGCCTATCGCGAAGGATTGAACCTTGTTGTTTTAAATGCGGATGGTCAGCGATGGGACAGGATATTGACCAGGCCGCAAAAGGAACAACGCATTGATGTGTGGTGGGAAAATGATGCCACCAGCCGGTTGATGCTGCTATTGGCATATTTAATGACAAGGCACAAAATCTGGTCAAGGGCCAAAATTCGTGTACTTTCTTCCCAAATAGATGAAGATAAAGATAATACCAACGATGATTTACAAAAATTGATGGAAGACATCCGTATTGATGCAGATCCTGTCATTGTCCGGGACTTTGCGGTTGATACCATTACAAACATGTCATCAAAAGCGTCCTTTGTTTTTCTGCCCTGCCGGATTCGGGATAACCAGGTACTGGATGCCCGGGGCGGGTCATTGCTCAAGCTTTTGCCATACTTGCCCATGACAGCCCTGGTCATGGCAGCCCAGGATATTGATCTGGAAGCTGAACCGGACACAGGTGTCCAGGGTGAGCTGGCTAAAGCCGAAGATGAGCTGAATGCGGCAAACCTTAAATATGAGACTGCTGAAAAAGACTCTCAACAATTGCAGGAAAAAGCAAAAGCGCTTTCAGAGAAACTCATGAATTATCCCAAAGACAGTGAGGATTTTCCCCAGGTTTTAAAAGCGGCAGACCAGGCGCTGAAAGATGAGGAAAATGCATTCAGGCGGGCTGCCAAAGCAAAGGTTAAGGCTGAACAGGCAGCCAAAACCTTTGAGCAAAT
>JAGLNZ010000637.1 GCA_023139225.1 Desulfobacula sp.
TTTAGAATCCAGGCAAAAGTATCCAAGCCTTTCAAACTGGTATGGTTTTTCAGGTGTTGCATTGATCAGGCTTTTTTCAAGTTTGCAGCCTTCAAGTTCTTGAAGGGAGTCAGGATTTAAATTTTCAATAAAATTCTGTTTGTCTTTTTCCGGGTTCTCATCTTTAAACAGCCGGTCATAGAGCCTTATTTTTGCATCAATGCAGTCATTGGCATTGACCCAGTGAATAGTGCCTTTGACTTTCCTGCCGTCCGGGGCATTCCCGCCCTTTGTGGCCGGATCATAGGTACAGATCAGTTCTATTACATTGCCGGAGTCGTCCTTGATGACATCCTTGCAGGTCACCAGAAAGGCATATCGCAGCCTGACTTCCCGCCCGGGGCCCAGTCGGAAGAATTTTTTCGGTGGATTTTCCATGAAATCATCCTTTTCTACATAAATTTTCTTGGAAAATGTAATGGTTCTTGTTCCCATTTCTTCTTTCTGGGGATGGTTTTTTGCAATAAGCTCATCGATCCCGTCATCGGGATAATTTTCAATGGTTACTTTTAAGGGGTTTAATACTCCCATGACCCGCGGGGCTTTTTCGTTCAGGTCGTCTCTCAGGCAGCTTTCCAAAAGCCCCATATCAATGCGGCTGTCTTTTTTGGAAACACCGATGATATCGCAGAATTTTCTGATGGATTCCGGAGTATACCCTCTTCTTTTCATGCCTTCAAGGGTTGGAAGTCTTGGGTCGTCCCATCCTTGAACATGGTTTTCTTCCACAAGCCGTTGCAGCTTTCTTTTACTCAAAATAGTAAAGTTGATATTCATTCGTGCAAATTCAATCTGCTGTGGATGGCAGGGCGTTGCAAGCTCATCCAGGGTCCAGTCGTACAAGGGCCTGTGATCCTCAAATTCAAGGCTGCACAGAGAATGGGTAATGCCTTCTAAAGAATCTGAAAGACAATGGGTGAAATCATACATGGGATAGATGCACCATTTATCCCCGGTCCTGGGGTGGGAGGCTCTTTTCACCCTGTAAATAATGGGATCACGAAGGTTGATGTTGGGTGATTTCATGTCGATTTTTGCTCTAAGGGTATGCTCACCCTCACCAAACTCACCGTTTTTCATCCGGGTAAACAGCTCCAGGTTTTCTTTGACCGGTCTTGTTCTGTAAGGGCTGTCTTTTCCTGGCTCAGTCAAGGTGCCGCGGTATTTTCTGATATCTTCGGCACTAAGGCTGCACACATAGGCTTTGTCTTTTTTAATCAGTTCAACGGCAAAGTCATGAAGCTGGTTAAAATAATCAGATGCAAACAAAGGTGTTCCATAGTCAAATCCCAGCCAGTTAATAGTTGACAAAATGGAATCAATATAGATTTGTTTTTCCTTTGCCGGGTTGGAGTCATCAAATCTTAAATTACATCTGCCTTTAAACTTGTTGGCCATATTAAAATTCAGACAAATGGATTTTGCATGCCCGATATGGAGATATCCATTGGGCTCGGGCGGGAAACGCGTGAAGACTTTACCGTCATTTTTATTGTTTTTGATATCTTCTTTGATAATTGACTCAATAAAATGTCCTTTTTTAATATCTGGTTCCATTATTCTGGTATCCTTGCTGTTATTGTTTAATATAAGTTTTCTTATTTATCACATATTGGATTTGTGAGGCAAACATTAATACCCTTATTTGGATATTTGCCATAAGAAATTTA
>JAGLNZ010000638.1 GCA_023139225.1 Desulfobacula sp.
TAGATGCCGTCTTCAAAAACATCCAAAGCATCCAAGAGTCTCGGGGTGTGATCAGCCATTACAAATCTCCTTAAAACCAAAAAAATAGATTATTATAAGATAAATACTTGCCACCATTTTCTTTGTCAAGGTCAGTATCATCTTGACACTTTGAATCAAGCCAAAGTATATAAGCAATTAACCTGAGTTATTTGTCTTCATATGATACTAACCATATATTGGAAATGGGCATGGCTGCTGATACAGACAAAAAAGACAGTGCGGCAAAAGAAAAACTTGGAAAAGTTATTTTCTATCTTTTAAAAGAAAAACACCTGAGCAAAGAAAACATTAATTATGCAAAACGGATTCAAAAAAAGCTTGTGCCGCCCAAGCCGCTTTTAGACGTATTAAAAGAACTTGAGTATGTAAATGACGAAAAAATCACCCATGCCATCAAAGCAAATCGTGACAATCTCAAAGTCGGAACCCTCCTTGTAGAGCTGGGACACATCTCCCGCAAAGATCTGGAGGATGCTTTAAGAATACAATATGAAGAAAAAAACAAAAGAAAGGTTGGCGATATTCTTATAGACAATCGGGCAATTGATGAAAAAAGCCTTATTGAAATGTTATCCCTTCAAATGGGATTTCCTTTTCTTGAGCCGGAATTCATGGAACTTGACCATGATCTTTTCAATCAGGTGCCGTATAAACTTTTCATGCAAAACAAATTTGTTCCCATAAAAAAGAAAGGGGACAGTGTCCTTGTCGCTTTTTCAGATCCGCTTCATAAGCCAACTGTTGATTCGGCCCGGGGTATTTTTAAAAAAGAAATAGAAATCGCTATTTCAAAAAAAGACTCCATTGACTTTGCCATTCAAAAAATGGTCCGGGAACAGAACAAGGATAAAAAGCCTTTGACCATGGATGATGAATCCATTGTAGGAATTGTTAATACTATTATTATTAACGCCATCCGGGCCAATGCAAGTGATATTCACATTGAGCCCATGCATGACCGTTTCCGGGTTCGGTTCAGGATTGACGGAATCATGCATCATATAAAAGACTATTCAAAAGATATCATGCCCCTGATTGCCAGCCGGATTAAAATTTTAACCGAGCTTGATATTGCCGAGAAAAGGCGGCACCAGGGCGGGCGCATTGATTTTCAATTTGGTGAGTACCAGGTTGATTTAAGGGTCTCAACTTATGTCACGGTTCACGGGGAAAAAATAGTTTTCAGGATCATCAATAAAATGAGCAAGCTTCTAACAGTGGAAGAGCTTGGCATGCCAACCAGAATGCTTGAAGACTTTATCACCGGATCACTTAATTCACCCAGCGGCGTTACCATTGTTACAGGACCGACAGGCTCGGGAAAAACATCAACCGTATACAGTTGCATTGATCACCTCAATACTCCCGAAACAAGTATCATAACAGCAGAAGATCCTGTTGAATATGTCATTGACGGCATTGGCCAGTGTTCCATTAATGAAAAACTGAATTTAACGTTTGAAGAAACACTTCGCCACATTGTCCGCCAGGACCCGGACATTATCGTAATCGGTGAAATAAGAGATTTTTTTTCTGCAGATGTTGCGGTCCAGGCCGCACTCACAGGACACCAGGTACTGACAACCTTTCATACGGAAGACAGTATCGGTGCGCTGATCAGGCTTACCAACATGAAAATTGAACCCTTTTTGATTTCATCCACCATCAATTGTATTCTAGCCCAAAGACTGCTGAGAAAAATCTGCCCGAATTGCAGAAAAAAACAAACCTTAGGAACGGCAGAGATGAAATTGCTGGGTTTCCATGGCGGCGAACTGGCCGGGGGTACGTTTTACAAAGGAGAAGGCTGCGGCCATTGCAGACATACCGGATACAGCGGCAGAATAGCTGTTCATGAAATGCTGTTGATGGAAGAACATGTGCGGGATGCTGTATTAAAGAATGCAACCAGCCATGAGCTCAGGCAAGTCAGCTTAAAACATGCCGGACTGGTTACCCTGTTTGAAAGCGGCATATATAAAGCCTCAAAGGGGATTACAACCATTGATGAGGTCTTACGATGTCTGCCCAAACTTGTACCACCCAGACCGCTTGCTGAAGTTAAAAGACTGCTTGGAGGATAATATTGCAAAAAGACCGATCATTTTTAGAAATAATTGAGAACTATGTTGAATCTGACA
>JAGLNZ010000639.1 GCA_023139225.1 Desulfobacula sp.
GAATTTTTGAAGGTTTTTTCTCCACCCAGGAGACAATGAATTACTCGTCAAAACGACCCTTTGATTTTAATGCCGGAGGAAAAGGTGCTGATCTTCTGCGAATGAAAATATTTTCAGAAAGATATAATTTTAAAATCTCCATGACATCAAAACGATGCCGGAATATTCCAGCCAACAAGGACACATGCCCCGGTTCAATACAAGACTGTAAAAAAAATACCGAGCCCGTATGTGACGGCATGACAATTGTAACCTGCTTTTTCCCTTGTTAAAGTGTAAAATACAGACATGAACAAAAAAAAATCGAATACTATATATAATCCCAAACTATTATGGTTTTATGCCATTGGTGTTATTACAGTCTGGTCTTTGTTTATCGGCCTGTCATTGTTGGTACATCAAAAAACAATGCACTCCGGTGCTTTGGACGCCGCAAGAATTGAAGCAAGAGCCGCATTCCAGAACCATGTCACCTATCGAAGCTGGAATGCTGCTTACGGCGGGGTTTATGCTCCGATTAGTGAAACGACTCAACCCAACCCGTATCTTGATATTCCGGAGCGTGACATCCAGACACCCTCCGGTGTAAAACTCACTAAAATCAATCCTGCCTATATGACACGCCAGGCAGATAAAATGGCTTGGGAAAAATTCGGACAAATCGGTCATATCACAAGCTTAAACCCCATCCGACCTGAAAACAAACCGGACATTTGGGAAACTTTTGCATTGAAAAGTTTTGAACAAGGCAAAACTGAAGTCAGCTCCCTTGAAACTATCAACAAAACCGAATACATGCGGCTGATGCGCCCTTTGATCACTGAAAAAGGATGCTTGAAGTGCCATGCCGGGCAGGGATACAAAGAAGGTGATATCAGAGGTGGTATCAGTGTTGCCGTACCTGTTGCTCCGCATTTTGCCATTGAAAAAACGACTTTAAAAACCTTTGCCGTAATGTATGGCTCACTCTGGCTGGCAGGACTGATCGGGACCATTTTTTTTATGGTTCTTTTAAACCGGCAGATTCAAAAACGTTTGAAGGCCGAGGATGAGCTGCGTCGACATGAAAAAATGGAAGGGGTGATTGAAATGGCCCGGGCTGTCTGTCATGAATTGAACCAGCCTTTACAAATGATCCTGGGTAATTCACAGATTATTCTTATGGAGGATATTGACAACCCGGCCTTGTCAAAACGGGTCAAACTGATCAAGGAACAAGTTGACCGGATGGGAAAGATGACCAAAAAATTAATCAAAATAGCCAGCTATGAGACAAAAGATATGCCCCAGGGCAAGGTCATCGATATTGAAAAATCATCCCGCTGAATCCGCCTTTATGATGACCCTGTTTGATTTTCAGGACAAAAAAGATTAGATAATGATTCATGCTCAATAAAATAATAGAAAACAAACCTAAAATACATACACGGGATATCCGGCTTGCCACCTACCCCCACACCGATTCCAGGGTAATTGTTCACGGGGTCTTAAAAGACCAGCGATACATTAGAGTATTTGACGTGACAGGGGCCGTAGTAGAACCGGGAATCATTCATCACATGGACGTAAAACTATTGATAAAGCCTGAACCTCTCATGATAGAGGATGCACAGGCACA
>JAGLNZ010000064.1 GCA_023139225.1 Desulfobacula sp.
GTGCTATGATCACAAAAAAAATCAATGTAATCCATTTGGTATTTGGGACGGCCAGTTTTTTAAACATGGCCATGCAGACCCGTTTGTCTACTCCTGTCTTAACAAAGGCCGCCGCAAACATCAGGCTGCCCATGATAAACCAGCAGGCATCACTCCAATAAAGCATGGCCACTTCTTTTCTTGAAACCACCCCGGTAAAAACAAGGATCAGGCCGACGCAAAAGGCAACGGCCGGAAGAGGGATACACTCTGTTAAAAAACAGGCCACAACAAACAAACCCATGCCAATGGCAACTTTTATATGCCAGGCACCCTTGTCAGCGGCTTTTTTATCTGCCCCTGTCAGGTCTTCATATTTTAACCCTTGTTTTCTGACATCAAGTGCTTTTTCCATGGCAGCCAGAAAACTATTTTCATCAACATTGGTTTTTATATACTCATGGGCCTTATCAAAGTTTTTTTGACTGACCTCCATTTTATATTTTTTACACCACTTGATATTTCGCTTTAAAAACCGGTCTTTCTGCAACGCTCCCAACCGCATATTCTGTTCCATCATTTTAGCAGTAAGCAGTTGCCATTGTTCAGCATCTGAATGGTTTGTGTCAAACAGCTCCTCAGTAATATGGTTCACAACCATCTTGGGACCGACCTTAAATTCAGTACCGACATCCTTCATCCCGTACGGGGTTGGCATCAGTAAAACCGAAAATAAAAGGATAACCGGAATGATGAAAATTTTCCAGTTTATATACTTATCATACCCAGTTGCTTGCTTCTCTTTTTTCATCTATCAACCTCCAGTATACAATTTTATTCATCATCACCTTTAAGAATTTCACGAGGGGATCGCATATATTTTTTGGTTTGGGCAAGCCTGATTTTTTCCTCAAACCTTTGCCGTTTTTCAAATGCCTCCATTACTTTTTCAATAATTTCATCAATATCCGCCGGTTTTACCAGGTAATCAAAGGCACCTGATTTCAGGCCGTCAATGGCTGAATCCATAGTGCCGTGTCCGGTCAGCATAATGACTTCCACTAAAGGATAAAGGGTCTTAATTGCCTTTAATGTCTGATTACCGTCCATCCCGGGCATCTTGACATCAAGAATGACTACATGGGTATTTTGCCTTTTGAGTTTTTCAAGGGCCTCTTCCCCGCTTAAGGCCGTTTCAACGGCATACCCTTTTTTTTCAATCAGCTTTTTAGTTGTTTTGAGGAATCGTTCCTCATCATCAACCAGCATGATTTTCATTTTTTCCATAACTGTCCTCCCTGATTTTTATTAATTTATTGCCGGCAAACTTATAATAAAAGTTGTGCCGATATTTTGTTCACTTGTCACTTTCATGGTTCCGCCAAAACTTTCTATGATCCCGTAACAAACGGAAAGCCCAAGCCCTGTTCCTTTGCCCACAGGCTTTGTGGTAAAAAAAGGAGAAAATATTTTTTCAATATTTGCAGGGCTGATACCGATTCCATTGTCAGCAATTTTTATTTCAAGTCTGTTTTCATTTTTCTTGCAGACCGTAATACTCAGTCTCCCTCCGGATGAACCATGGCGGTCTTCAATTGCATCCATGGCATTATTGAAAAGGTTGAGCATGACCTGCTGAAACTGGGATGGATCTCCCATGAACCCGTAAGCTTTCTCTGAAATATTTTTAATAATTTCAACACCGCTGACATTGGCTTTTTTTTCAATCATGTTAATAATTTCAGGTATAACAATAGACGGGCGTAACAATTTGTCTTCTGTTTCATTTTTCCGCCCGAACTTTAAAATAGCATGGGTGATTTCAGAGCAGCGGTTCACCTGGAGCTTAATCTGGTCCAGGGAGTCCTCAATGTCTTTTATATCCTCATTTTTTTGGATTTCATCTTCATTGAAAATTTCATCCATAAGGGTTTGGATTAAAGTATATTCACTTTTAATAATTTGCAGAGGATTGTTTATTTCATGGGCGAATCCAGCGGCCATTTCCCCGATTTCGGCCAGTTGGGTGGCCCGGATCAACTGATTTCCAAGACTTTCCTTTTCCATCCCCAGATGCTCGATCCTTTTGAGGATACGTTCAGTGGTATAAATGGCGATCACCATGATGATCGCCCCGCCAATGACCATGATCATTAAACTGCTGTAAAAAGCTGAATACAGTGATTTATAGGCGTCCTTTTTTTCCTGCCTGACCACTAAAAGCCATTCCCGGTTTTTAAGCCAGGTGGTTGCATATAAATACTTGTTCTTTGCAGCATCGGATTTAACAAAGGTTTGTATGCTGTTTTCCGATTCTGGAAACTTTACATATTCATGATCTTTTTCCAGAACCAGGATACCCCCCGACCGCCTCTGGGTTTGTGCAATTCCATTTTTATTTAAAATATAGGCTTCCCCTGTCCTTCCGATTCTCACTTTTGTTACCAGGGTACAAAAATACTGTGTATCAATGGTTGCCCTGAGCACCCAGGTTTTATTTTTTCTGTTTTGCCGCACTGCAATGATAAAATGGGGGATGTTTCTATAGCCCAAGAAAATATCACTGATATAGTATCCGTTCTGCATGACTTTTTTAAACCATACCTCATCCTTATATTCTTTGCCTTTCAGTTGATACTTGCCCGAGTATTTTATGTGGATGCCATGGGAGTCGAAAAGCCCCAGATCAACAAACGCACCTGACCGGTTTTTTAAATTTTCAAATATAATGTTAATAGATTTGGCAGAATTGATTTCGTCAAAATCATAGGTATTTGTAATGAGTTCAAGGTCTGATTTTCGTTCTATCAAAAAGGAGTCGATCATGTCACAATGATCTTGTACTATCCTTTTTAAACTGTTGACAGTCCTGTCTTCAAGTGCAGTGGTAAAAAAATAGAAACTGACCCCGATGGCCAGTAAAAAAGGAATAAACGGAACAATTATCATATTGGTTAAAATGGATCGTTTAAGCTGCTTTTCTTTTTCCCTGCGGTGGTGACCGTTTTTATCCATACTTGCCTCAAAATTTTATATTCATAATCACTTTTCAAGATTCATCCAATATCCTGTAATAGCTTAAGAGCAACTATGATGCCGTTTTGATTCCACGGGTGATAAAAAAAGGTAACCTATTGAAATATTAAAGATATTTTTGTTTTTTACTTTAGGCTTAAGAAAGATAGATTCAAGCATGTGTCAGGTTTTTTTTCAATTTGTAAATCAATTAAAAAAATGTGTCCCTTTGGCAGGCGAAAGGGAATTCATTCAGACTTACCAAAGGGACACATATGGACATTACGGGCCGGTATCAGTCCTCATTGTCCAATTCTCTTAACTTGCGAAGAATTTCT
>JAGLNZ010000640.1 GCA_023139225.1 Desulfobacula sp.
TGAAAGGACTTGAGATTAAATCGGGATTTTCAAAAAATATCCGGGACATCATGGGCGGGAAAAAAGGCTGTACCCATCTTTGCCAGTTGATCATTGTGATGGGCCAGGAGATTGTCCATGGCTGGCTGACACAGAAAAGAAAGGATAAATTGCCGGTGCCAAAGGATCTTGACAGTTTCAGCGAAAAAGACTTTTTAATCGATTCCTGCCGGTTGTGGACCCGGCAAGGCCCGAAAATAAAAAGTCTTGAGCAGGCAATAAAGGCCCGGCAGTCTTTTTAAAAAAAATTTAAATCAAATTTTAGCGGCATATATATTTCTTGTGGCAATGATATTGCAGGGCACACCTGCCGGATCTTCAATAAGTTTGTCACCTATGGTTACAGGTGCCTTAACCCTTTTCTTCTTAATTGCGTCCATTACGTCAAATATTTTGCCCAATGGAATTGACGTGTCTGTTTTTACACTGACAAGCTTAAAATCACCTTGTTCAACAACAATACTTGAAGCAATGGTCCTCATTGGATTGATAATTTCCTGTTCTGCCCATTCAACACCTTTATCACATGTGCATCCTTTCACCTCTATTACCTTTAACTCGGGCGTTTCTTCAACCAGGGCCTCTACCTGGCAGCCATTGGGGCATACGATACAAACCAGATCCTTTTTTAACATTGGACACTTACCTCAAGTTTTTTTGCGTTTTCAATATTCTTTGCCTTGACCTTAACCCGGATCATTTCAGCAGGATGCAGTCTCACCATTTTTTTTCTTGCCACTTTTCTATCATTGTCTTTTATCATAACCACACCATTGTGCATTGGCCGGGTTACCCTCAAGGACAATGTAAAATCTTTTTTCCCACTTACTTTTTGCGGCAGAACATATCGGACATCCTGTTTTGTTTCAATGGTGATGGATGGTTCTTTAAGCAAAGATTTTTGATGAAGATATTGAACCGCACACTGGCCCACCAAAGCTGCCTCTCCTGAAACATGATCAACAAGATCATGCACATGCAGAACATTGCCGCAGGAAAAAATACCCGGAACATTTGTCATATAATTATCATCGACTGATGCGCCGTTTGTAGTTGTTTCAAGATTTACACCAGCACCAAGAGACAATTCATTCTCCGGTATTAAGCCTACAGATAATAAAAGCGTATCACAGGGAACAACTCTTTTTGTATCTTCAATCATTTGAAAATCTTTATCAACCTTTGCAACACTCACGCCTGTGAGCCGCTCATTTCCATGCAGCTCAAAAACAGAAGTGCTTAAAAACAAAGGGATATCATAGTCATTCAAACATTGCTGAACATTTCTGGCAAGGCCGCTGGGAGTTGGTAAAAGCTCAAAAACAGCCTCAACCTTTGCACCTTCTAAAGCCATTCTCCTTGCCATTATCAGACCGATATCACCTGAGCCTAAAATAACGACATGGCTGCCTATCATAATATTCTGGAGATTGACAAAGTTCTGTGCAGCACCGGCTGTATAAACTCCGGACGGTCTTGTTCCGGGCAATGATATAGCACCGGCAGTCCTTTCCCTGCACCCCATTGAGAGTATTACTGCACCGGCCTGGATTTTAATAAAACCATTTTTTGAGCTGACACTGATATTTCGATTTTTATCCAAAGAAAGCACTATGGTTTCAAGCATGACTTCAATGCCGAGTTCATAGAATTCATCTATAAAACGCTGGGCATATTCAGGCCCGGTCAGGGCCTGGTTAAACGTGTGCAGTCCAAAACCATCGTGAATACATTGATTAAGTATTCCACCAAGGATCTTATCCCTTTCTATCAGCAGGATATCCTTTAAGCCGTTTTTCCTGGCACTGATAGCAGCCGCAAGGCCGGCAGGGCCTCCGCCTATGATTACCAGGTCATGTTTAACCAGTTGCATCTTAATCGACTTCCTGACGCATTTTCCCGACAAACAATTGGGAATTCCTGCTTTTTAATAAATAATCTTCAGGGCTGTATCCAAACTCTTT
>JAGLNZ010000641.1 GCA_023139225.1 Desulfobacula sp.
AAATCCATTAAGGCCTTGTCTGAAGCCATGGCAGCCGATAAGAAGATTTTTCTGACTACCCAAAAAGATCCCGAAGTATTAAAGCCCAAAATCAAAGATATTTTTCAGGTGGGTACGGAAGCTAAGATCACTCAGCTTCTCAGGTTGCCCGATGGAACAGTTAAAGCATTGGTCGAAGGTGGTGAAAGAGGTAAAATTGTCAAATTGATTGATGAGGACGGCTTCCTCTGTGTTGACTACATCCCCATCCAGGAAGACCCCCTGTCTGAAAAGGCAAGAGAAGCTGCCATCAGAACGGTTGCCGAGGCCTTTGAATATTACGCCAAACTCTCCGGCGCGGTATCACAGAGCTTTTTGAAAAATCTTGAAGCCCTTGCTGCTCATGAGTCAAGATATGCCGATACCATCGCAACCCAGATGCCGTTTAAAGTGAGTGATAAGCAAAAATTGCTTGAATGTGGAATTATAGAAGACAGATTTTTCCTGTTGTTAAAACTGATTCAAAAAGAAACAGAAGTCTTTACCATGTCCCAGAAAATAAAGGGAAGGGTAAAGGAACAAATGGAAAAGCTTCAGAAGAAGCACTATTTGAACGAGCAAATGCGCGCCATCAAAAAAGAAATGGGTGATGATGGTGAGGCAGGAGAATTCCAGGATCTTGAGAAGCGGATAAAGAAAAAAAGAATGTCCAGAGAAGCGGCTTCGGTTGTCAGAAGAGAGCTTGAAAAATTAAAGATGATGTCTCCCATGTCATCGGAAGCCACTGTGGTCAGAAATTATATTGACTGGCTTATTACCTTGCCATGGTTTAGAAAGAACCGGTCAAGGAACGATCTGAAAAAGGCTGAGCAAATATTAAATCAGGATCATTACGGACTTGAGAAACCCAAGGAAAGGATCCTTGAGTATTTAGCCGTACAAATTCTTGTTAAAAAAATTAAAGGGCCGATTCTCTGTCTTGTGGGACCGCCGGGTGTTGGAAAAACATCTTTGGCAAAATCGGTTGCCAGGGCTACGGGAAGATCCTTTGCCAGAATTTCTCTTGGCGGTGTCAGGGATGAAGCAGAGATCAGAGGCCATAGAAGAACCTATGTGGGAGCTATGCCGGGCAAGATTATTCAAACTTTGAAAAAAACAGGATATAATAATCCGGTGTTCTGTCTGGATGAAATAGATAAAATGACGGCTGATTTCAGGGGTGATCCATCATCTGCATTGCTTGAAGCATTGGACCCGGAACAAAATAAAAATTTTAATGATCATTATCTTGAAGTGGATTATGATCTGTCCCAAATCCTTTTTATCACCACAGCAAATACTTTGTACGATATCCCGGCACCATTGAGAGACAGGATGGAAATCATCCAGATACCGGGCTATACAGAGTATGAAAAAGAGAAGATTGCCACAGGATTTTTAATACCAAAACAATTAAAAGAAAATGGTCTTTTTGAGACTGATGCGGTTTTTTCAAAAAATGCCATCCATGCCATTATAAAACAATACACAAAAGAGGCAGGGGTAAGAAATCTGGAACGCGAGATCTCTTCCATATTAAGAAAAATAGCCAAAGAGATTGTCCAAACCCATAATAGAAAGCTTCATAAGATTTCAACAACCATGGTTTTAAAATACCTTGGACAGCCTCGCTTTAGAGACAGTATCCTGGAAAAAGAAGACAGGACAGGAATTGTCACTGGTCTTGCATGGACCCAGGCCGGAGGTGAACTGCTCACCATTGAGGTTGTAACCATGCCGGGTAAGGGAAATGTACTTGTCACAGGAAAGCTTGGAGAGGTCATGAAAGAGTCTTCACAAGCTGCAGTGAGTTTTGTCAGGTCCCGCAGCAAAGAATTAAATATAAAAGAAAATTTTTATAAAACCCTGGATATCCACATTCATGTTCCGGAAGGAGCAATTCCAAAAGATGGTCCTTCGGCGGGGATATCTATGTGTGCAGCTGTTGTTTCCGTCTTGACCGGGAAGCCGGTTTCAAGAAAGATTGCCATGACAGGCGAGATTACATTACGTGGAAGGGTGCTGCCTGTAGGTGGATTAAAGGAAAAACTTTTGGCTGCCCATGCCAATGGTATTAAAAAAGTGATTGTTTCAGCAGATAACAAAAATGATATTAAAGAGATTCCCAAATCCATTCAAAAGCAAATGGAAATCATCTATGCTGAAAATATGTCCCAGGTACTTGAAAATGCCCTGTTGTGATTGATCTGTTGAATTTATTCAAGATATGATAAAAATTGAACCATAGCATCTTTTTCATTCTTTGTGGCGATGGCCCTTCGAATTTCAATAATTTTTTTATGTTCATCCTTGTCCATTAAGAGGTCTTCTTTTCGTGTTCCGGACTTGTTGATATTGATGGCCGGCCAGATCCGGTTTTCGGCACAGTCCTGGGAAAGGAAAAGATCCATATTTCCGGTCCCCTTGAATTCCTGATAGATGATGTCATCCATACGACTGCCTGTATCCACAAGGATGGTGGCAATAATGGTTAAGGAACCGCCATTTTCAAGTTTTCTGGCAGCGCCGAAAATTTTTCTGGGAAACTCCATGGCATTGGCACCAAGACCTCCGGTCAGGGTTTTGCCATGGCTGTCTGTATGGGCATTAAAAGCTCTTGTCATTCGGGTTAAAGAGTCAATGAATACAACCGAATCCTGGCCGATTTCAGCGCACCGGATGGCGGTATGTATGGCAAGGCGGGTCATTCTCATATGCTGGCCGATCTGTTGGTCAGCTGAAGAGTATAGAACATGAGCGTCTTTAAGGCCCCTTTGGAAATCAGTCACTTCTTCGGGTCTTTCGTCAACCAGGAGGATAAAAACCTTTGCATCCGGATGATTCATCACCACCGAGTTTGCCATATGCCGTAAAATGGTTGTTTTACCGGATTTGGGCGGTGAAATAATCAGTCCCCGCTGGCCCATGCCGATAGGAGTGATCATATCCAGAGCTTTACCTGTGTTATCATCTTCATCCTGAGTAAGATAATAACGTTCAAAAGGATTAATGCTGATCTGATCCTGCAATAGAGGCGTGTTGATAAATTCATCAAACGGCAGCTTGTTAATCGTCTCAATCCTGATTAAGGCAAGATTTGGATTACTCGGCCCTTTTTGTTCCCCAAAGCCTTCAATAAAACTGCCCTCTTTTAAGTTTAATTTCCGTATTAAACTGTTTGGGACATAGGTGTTTTCAGGTTTGGGCTGGAAGTTTTCTTCAATATTTCTTAAGAACCCAAACCCCTTATCCATAATTTCAAGATATCCTTGTACAGGTTCCATCATCAGACTCCTTAGTTACAAATTCAGGATTAAAAATAAAGAACAAGCGATTGATCGCCAGTATCCCGTTTGGCAAAATATTAAGGGATATGATATTTATAAAACACAGATTCAAATTTTTTTTGATGAAAAATCGAATTCCTGCTTAATCATAAGTTATTTATAACACTTTTAATATATCCTTGCAAGCAAGCAGGATCGAATAATTTGGATCTTAAATAAATAGTGCTGCTAACTATACTTTTCTGGTAGTTTTTACTTGACACAGTTTTTTATTATTGATATAAATCCTTTTGTTTTTCGGGCGATTAACTCAGTTGGGAGAGTGCAACCCTTACAAGGTTGAAGTCGCAGGTTCAAGCCCTGCATCGCCCACCAAAAAGTGACAAGTACGGGGGTGTAGTTCAGTTTGGTTAGAACGCTTGCCTGTCACGCAAGAGGTCGCGAGTTC
>JAGLNZ010000642.1 GCA_023139225.1 Desulfobacula sp.
ACCGGCTCCATTACACTGAAATCAGATATGTCCAACCCGTTCAAAAGATTTTTTTTGACATAGCCGACAGCATTTTCTACCCTGCCTTTTTCATTGCCTTTCCCAACATTACAAGCAACAATAGAGAATCCATAATAGTTTGCAAAATCAAGATATCCAGGATTAAAGACAGGTGCGCATCCAACAGTTCTTTTTAATACAGCAGACTTGAGATTATCCACCATGATCTTTTTAGGAACCGAACCAAAAAAATGAAAAGCATTTTGATGACACCCTAAAAAATGTTCCATGGTTTGGGATACCGTAAATTCAACATACATCATCCGGCTGTGGCATAACACCATTACAAAAAAGCTTAACCTGCGAGTGGTAGACCCGACACGAACCGTTCCATAAGACCCCCAATCCACCTGGGCACATTCACCCGGTGCAAACTCAAGTTTTAAATAGGCTTTTATTTTTGGAGGTCTGATTTTTCTGACATAATCTTCCACAATGGTGATCCCTCCTTTAAAACCATCTTCGGTAATGCGTTGATAAATCTGCCTTGCTGTATATGGATGCTTTTCCAGCATCTGAATAATATGATTTTTAAAGGAATCAAGCTTGCTTTTACGCATTGTTGTTTTTCTTGATCTGTATCTTTGTTCATTTGCCCATATTGCTACTGTCCGCTGATCCAGTCCCAACTTATTGGCAATTTGGCTGTATTTTAAATAATCCTGGGTAAAATAATTTCTGATTTGCACATAGGTTTCATAATCAATCACTTTTCACCTCCCACAGCATTTTTCAGGATATCTGACAGGCTCATCATTTGCCCAGGGTCACGGTCATTAACTTTGGGCTCAAGACTGAGAACTTGATATATCGGCTGTTGCCAGGCAATCAAATTGTTGTTGATCAAATCGGATCTTGCTTTTTTTAAGACCTGTATATCCATATCCAGTTTTTTCATAATAGATTTATCTGCATAATAGCTTAAACCTTTGACATCAGACACACAGACCAAAAACAGGTACAAAGCAGACTGCGTATGGCTGCATGCTTCAATATACTTATTTCTAACCAGCCTGTGATCGATCCAGCCAAAGCTGTTTGGTATCTTCCGGATTCTTTGTTTTAAAATCGGGGTTTTTACAATCATGAGTTCCTCCTTGGTTTTGGGTTTTAAAAAACAAGATTTCCTGCCCGGATTGTTGCATACGAAGGAGGGTATTTGCGATCTCATCTTGTAACGCAGATCCGATTAAATTGGATATTAATCCAATAATAACAGGTGGTTGCGCCGTTAAGAGATCTTGTAACGGTTGAGCATCATTTTTACCATTATCTGCTTTGTTTTCAATAGGTTGTGTCGTTAAGGAATCTTGTAACGCAATTGAGCGTTTTGTTCGTTTACAATATCCTGGATTGTTTTGTCTCCATTCTTGAACTCGCTTGACATTGTCAGGACCACGAAAATAATCTTTATTCTCGGGTTTACTCAGCCATTTTTTTTGGCTGGCGGTCTTGCTTACTTTTCGACAAGGCTCTCTTGCGCAATATATTTGAGTTTTCTTGTTTCGATGATCTGGTATAAATAACCGCCTGCAATGACGACACTTTTTCTTTTTTATTTTCCTCATTCACAACATGCCTCCAGATAAAATCAATAGTTAACGGATATGGTTATGCATGAAGAAAAATCTTTCAAGAAAAAGAGAAGAATATGAAGAAAATTGGTTAAAAATTTTAAAATTGGAAGAAAAAAAGAAGAAGAAAAAGCACCTTCAGACCGGGAGGTTTATTACATTTTCAAATCGCCCATGACACCCTGACATATAGTGGGAGAATTTCTTTAGAAAGTAATCAGCGTTCAAATGTGTCAGAAGACTAAAGAGTAAGATGCTCAATAAGTTTTGACATTGCGGCAAGCTCGTTATCCCGGGGTAATTCTCTTCGAATTTTTATAACTTCGTTATACTCTTTTTTGCTTAAAAGCAATTCCTCTTTACGAGTACCTGAACGGTCTATATTAATTGCAGGCCATATTCTGTTTTCAGCGCATTCCTGACTAAGAACAAGATCCA
>JAGLNZ010000643.1 GCA_023139225.1 Desulfobacula sp.
ACTGTGCAATGATACTTTTATCTTTGGTTTTTGAGGAATAGGTGAACGAGATATTCCCCTTTTTAAATTCATTTTTTTCAAGAAGGATAAGGGCCTGTTCAAGGGGGATTTGCCTTAAATCCGGCATAATATTTTTTTTGGCCCCTTTTGAAATATAGATAATAACGTCCCGTCCCTTTTTTATGGTGGCCCCTGGCTGGGGGTCCTGGGAAATAACGCTGTACCTGGGAATGGTATCATTATACCGGGTACCATAAAGTTTTGCATTTAATCCCATGTTGGTAAGGGTTTCTAAAACATAGATAATATTTTTGCCGGTCAGTTCAGGCAGTATGATTTCGTCAGCGCTTTGCGTAAAAAGGCGAACCGAGTAATAGGCAATGCTTCCGGCAATAATGAAAGCCGCAAGAAAAATAAACACATATTTTAAAATTGATTTCACTTAAGATTTAGATTTCCTCTTTAACCGGGCTGCAAAAAAGCCATCCATATTGTTTACCTCGGGATATGTTTTTAAAAATCCCTCCCTGGTTATCAATCGGGATATTAATCGTGTTATTAACCTATAATCATTATCAGATTCAAAATCTTTATCAATTGAAAAATCTTTTCTTTTATCTAAAAATTTATAGATCACCTCTTCGTTTTCTTCTATTTCACATGAACACACGGCATATACAAGGGTTCCACCCGGTTTAACCAGATTTGCCGCTGCATTGAGCATTTTTTTTTGTTTTGCTGCAAGGCGTGCAATATCGTTTCTTGAACGCTTCCATTTTGTATCGGGATTACGCCGCATTACTCCAAGTCCTGTGCAGGGCGCATCAATCAGGACACGATCAAAATAAAAATCAAAATCTTTAATAGATGTTTTTAATAGATTTATCGGTTTTGTTCGGATAATATCAATACCCAGTCTTTTTGATTCCGATTGAAGGGATTCAAGCTTTTTGGTTTCAATATCCGTTGCGATAATGATCCCTTTGTTTTCCATGAGCTGGGCAATATGACCTGTTTTTCCTCCCAGGCCTGCGCAGGCATCCAGAATTTTTTCTCCGGGTTTGGGTGCCAGCAATTGGGTAATAATCTGTGCTGCTTCATCCTGGATTTGAAATAATCCAAGTTTAAATGTTTCAAATTCCCGGATAGGGAGGCTGGGGTTGGTAAAACTGATTCCCTGCGTTGCATAATCCGTCAATTGAATATTTTTTGCAACTAAGGCAAGCTTCCCGGCAAGGGATTGCCTCTCAATCTTTAATGTATTGGTTCGAAGGGTGATTTGAGGGATGGCATTGATTTGCTGGCAAAGCAGGCTTGTTTTTTCAAATCCAAAGGCCCGTATCCATTTTTTAGACAGCCATAAGGGCAGGGAATATTTTACACAAATAAATTTTGGCGCATTATTTTTTACGTCCGGCAAAGGAATTTTTAAAAAGTTGTCTGCCGCATTTCTTAACACAGCATTAATAAATCCGGCAGTTTTTTTGCCTGAAAGTTTTTTGGTAATATCGACTATTGTGTTAATGGCCGCAAAGACGGGAATCCTGTCCATATACATAATTTGAAACAAGGCAATTCTTAATAAGTATAAAGTCTTTTGATTAATTTTTTCCAAAGAAGTCTTGGAAAAGGCACGAATAATCCAATCAATGGATTCTCTTTGGCGAAGAACACCAAATATCAAAGCATTGCAAAGGTTTCTGTCATTTTTAGAAAGAAATGATATCTCTTCTGAATACTTTTCCAGGCTTTTATCAAGGGGGTAAGATGCTTTGTGCCAGAAAAGTAAAACATTTAAGGCTATGTGTCGGGGATCTTGAATCATGCAAGATCAAATTTTACAGGCGGCTCAATTTTATGACCGCATAAAAATTGTTTGGCTTTTAAACGTTTTCCCGATGTTCCCATCAGCTCAAGGATGATAAGACAGCCATTTCCGGTTGCCACATGAATTCCTTCTTTGCCGCATTGGAAAATAACTCCCGGTTCATGGCAGGAAGGTATATCAGAGGTTTGGGCTTTATAGATTTTGATTGTTCTGTTCCCAAAATTGGTAAAGGCTCCCGGCCAGGGTGTCATGGCATTAATATGGGCACAGATCTGTCTGTTTGAAAGATTCCAGTCAATTTTACC
>JAGLNZ010000644.1 GCA_023139225.1 Desulfobacula sp.
AAAACCATTCCAATCCTGTTTATTTCCGGCAATATTGAATTTTTAGAATCCATAAAAGAGTTGAAACAAAAAGATGCCAATATTGATCATCTGTCAAAGCCCTGCCAGAATAAAGATTATGTTAATAGCATTAACAAACTGCTGGGAAAGGCCCTGGCGGCTCAACAATCCATTCAATGATGAATCAAGTTTAATGGAAGATTTGTTAATTGGCGCTTAAAATTTTTCATAAAGTTGAATTTCAAATTTGAAACTGAAAAATTTGTCTTTACAAAGAGAAAGGGGTGTTTGTTTTGAGGAGGTTGTTGTTTGCTTAATAAATAATAAAGTTCTTGATACGATAAAACATTCGAATAAAGAAAAGTATCCAAATCAGCGAATTTTTATATTCGACATAGAGGATTATGTTTACCTTGTTCCTTTTGTGGAAGATGAAAAAATTATATTTTTAAAAACCATTATCCCAAGTCGGAAAATGACAAGAAAATATTTGATTGGAGGGACAAAAAGATGAAACTTTCAAAGGAAGAAAAAGAACTTTTGAAGGCATCATCAGGTAGAAAAAAAAGCGAGCTCTATCTTATAGCTATTTGCGGTTGCCCTGTTTTTTATTTTTCTTTGAACAAAAATTAGAATAGTTTAATTGCCTGGCGAACCAATGGGGAGGATTTCACCAATATCCATTATTTTGAACCGGGAAGGATCAAGGAGGTTTTTTTGTATATGGCGGCATAAGTCAAGTCCCGGAAATCCTGCAGGTTCACCGCCCAGATGAAAAGCGCCCCACTGGGTCGGGATAAAATAGCGGGCGTTAAGATCCTTAAACCCTTTGACTGCTTCAGCAATATTCATGTGATGGTGGTACATGAACCACCTGGGATGGTAAGCAGTGGTTGCCATAAATGCATAATCAATCCCTGGATATCTTCTGCCAATTTCCCTGAACCCCTTGAAATATCCTGAATCCCCGCCTAAATAGAGAGTCACGGCGGGTGTCACAAGAAGATAGGATGCCCAAAGTGACTGGTTTCTTCCCTGATTTATCCTTAAAGACCAGTGCTGGGCCGGAAGGCAGATAAGTTTTGAACCGTTCCCGATTTCAAACTCCTCCCACCAGTCCATCTCGTGCACATTATTCTTTTTCATGCCCATGACAGATTCCTTGAGGCCCTTTGGAACGAATACGGTTGAATGTTGCGGCAATTGTTTCATACTGGGCCGGTCCAGGTGATCATAATGATTGTGAGAGATCACAATATTGACATCTTTGATAATATTATTGAACTCTTTCAGACTTAATCCAGGCGGTGTCAGTCTCGCCGGCAGCAGGGCCCGCTTGGAAAAAATAGGGTCTGTTAACCAGAATGTGCCGCCAATACGGATTAAAAAGGTATTGTGTCCAATCCAGAGAATGAAATCACCCTTGGTCTGTTGAAGCCTTTTTACAGTATCCGGAATTACCCGGGGTAAAAATACTTTTTCCTTCTTAGTGTAATTTGTTTTTGAAAAGAGTTTCCATCCCAGCACATCCAGAAAACTTTTATCCTTTATTTCCATCCATGGGGCAAAAAATTTTTTGTCCTTATAATGGGGAGCATACAGGTCTTTAGTTTTTGTTTCCTCTACCTGCCGGGCCCATTGGATTTCTGAAAAGCCTTTTTTATCTTTAGATGAGCAGGATGATTCCGCCGGTATCAACAGCAGCAGCGTTAGCGCCATGCAGAGTAAGAAATAAAAGGAGTTGAAATATTTCATAGTATGAGTAAGACGATATTTGATAATGTTGAAATAACAGGGTACAAAACAAACATCTCGATTTTTCATTTATTTTAGCCGGAAAGGGTTGGCTCAATGGTAAAAAATCGAGATGTTATTCAATAATAAGTTTAAATTTAAACGCCGGCATCGTACGTGCATGAGGTGAAATCAATTTCCTCGCCGCATTTATCGCATTTATGGGTTTTTTCAAATTCATCCGAGAAAATTTCCTTTGTCTCACCGCATTTCGGGCAATTGCAGGTAAAGGATTTTAGATTTTTAAATTGTTCAAAACCCGGGCAATGTTGTGGGGTTGTCATAATAGCCTCCTTTTTTTGATTTGATGGTTGGAATGAGAAGCTTATTAAAAATTAAAGGCTAATTTGTTATTATTGTCAAGATAAAATAAAAATTTAACTCAGTTTAAATTTACCAGGGTTCTGCCCCTTAGCTCTCCTTTTTAAATTTTTTGAAACCGGGTGGAACATGTTCAGCAGAAATATTTTTACTTTCATAGATAAATTTGATAATTATGCCGGGATGAAAACTCAAAAATTCCAGACAGGCAGGGTAGCGCTTGTTGCATTCTCCCATTTTGTCCATGATGTGTATACAAGCTTTCTGGCGCCTTTGCTGCCCTTGATTATAGAAAAGCTGTCACTAACCTTAACCCAGGCAGGGCTATTGTCCACTGTTATGCAGATTCCGGCTCTGCTCAATCCTTTTATCGGGCTGTTTGCAGACAACAAGGGGCTGGCGCGGTGGCTGGTTATTCTTTCACCGACGCTCACGGCCATATCCATGAGCCTTATTTTAAGTGCATCATCATACTATGTACTGCTGGTTCTTCTCTTTCTTGCAGGGATCAGTGTGGCATTATACCATGTCCCGTCACCTGTCCTGGTTGCAAAGTATTCCGGGGATAAAAAGGGTCGCGGCATGAGCATTTTTATGACAGGCGGGGAATCTGCCAGAACCTTTGGACCCATGTTTGCTGTAGCTGCCGTATCATTTCTGGGGGAAGAGCATTTTTATCTTGTTATGGGATTTGCCGTGTTAACATCGGTGCTGCTTTATTTTACCCTTGAAAAAGAGGAACAAAAGACGTCCATTAAAAAAAATGGGTCTCTGAAAGCATCATTTCATGAAATCAAACATGTGCTGATTCCCCTGGCCGGTATTTTATCGGCACGATCCTTTATGCATGCGTCCATGGGGATTTTCCTCACGGTTTTTGTAGAGAGAGAGACCGGAAGTCTCTGGCTTGGGGGTGCTGCCCTTACCTTGTACGAGGCCTTTGGCGTAGCAGGCGTGTTAAGTGCCGGAACCTTCAGTGACTGGCTGGGAAGACAAAGAGTATTGTTCTGGGTATTGATGGTGGCACCGGTTGCTATTTTGATTTTTGTTTTTTCAACAGGTATTTTAAAAATTATTATGCTGGCCGTAACAGGGTTTACTGTTCTTTCAACCACCCCGGTCATGTTGGCAATTATTCAGGAAAATGCAAAGCAGAACCCTTCAGCAGCTAATGGTCTGTTTATGATGATTTCTTTTCTTGTCCGGTCCGTTGCCGTGATTTTTGCAGGGATAATTGGTGATGTGGCAGGGCTTGAAAATATGTTTATTGTGAGTGCTTTAATCGGATTTTTTGCGATCCCCTTTTTATTAAAATTAGACCATTAAATATGGAGATGATGATGTTAAAAACTAATGAAGACAGACTGGTTGAATTATCCATGCAGTGCAAACCAGGCCCTCCAAGGATCAGGCCCGGCTGGAAGGTGGATCATGAAGGCAAACCCTTTATTCTTCCGAGTATCGGGGGTATTACCTTAAATATTCAGGTGGGAGATTCTGCTTTCGGGCTTGCAGGAGATCATATTGAACCAGGCGTAAGCTGTTCAGCAAATACTGAAAAACCTTTTGAATTTCCAAATAATTCACTTCAATTGTTATCCTGCGTCGGCAATGAGGCTGTCATAGTATCTGGTGAGGCAAAGGGCAAGAAAGGCATAGTTACCGGCCACCACGGCGGTTCAGAGCATGTGATTGTTGATTTTTCTAAAAAGGTTCTCAGACAATTGACTTATGACGATAAAATAATGATCAGAACCAAAGGCCAGGGTTTAAAACTGATTGATTACCCGGATATCAAGCTGTATAATCTTGATCCGGGCCTTTTAAAAAAAATGAAAATAAAAAAAGTAAAAGGCGACAGGCTTAAAGTGCCTGTTACAACCATGGTTCCTGCCCAGTGCATGGGATCAGGTCTTGGGTCTGCCCATGTTGCAGCTGGTGATTACGATGTGATGACCAGTGATCCCGGCACGGTTAAAGAGTATAAATTAGACCAGCTTAAGTTTGGTGATTTTGTGGCATTGCTTGATCATGACAATTCCTATGGCCGGGCCTTTGTAAAAGGTGCGGTGAGTATTGGTATCGTGGTCCATTCAGATTGCCTGCTTGCAGGCCATGGACCCGGAGTATCCACTTTGATGACCTGTTCAACACCCTTAATTGAACCGGTATTGGATGCAAATGCCAATATTGCCGATCTCTTGAAAATAGGAATAAAAAGAAAAAATTAGCCT
>JAGLNZ010000645.1 GCA_023139225.1 Desulfobacula sp.
GTTCACTGACCCTTTTTGATGTCTGTTGGGCCTGCTCAACTGCTTTGTTGGTGATTTCCCGTGTATGGTTTGAATTCTGGGAGACCTTTTCAATGCTTGAACTCATATCACTGGTTCCGGTGGCAACGATTTCCACATTTGTACTGGCCTGTTCCATGGCAGCAGCCACAGAATCCATGTTAACACTCATCTCTTCGGCCGCAGAAGCAACCGTATTGACCTTTGATACTGTTGTTTCAGACCCTTCACTCATTTTATCGGAGATCTGGTTTAATTCCCCGGAAGCTGAACTTAAGGTTTTGACACCGGAATTCAGATCTTTAATCATTTGGGCCAGGCCTTTGACCATTTCATTCATGGAATCAACCGTATCTTTGATGGCATCATTGGCTTCATAGGTGAATGAATATTTAAAGTTACCTTTTGAGACCTCTTTTGCAAGTTTTGCCATACCATTCATGTTTTTTATTAATTGCCTGTTCATAAATCCGATGATCAAAGCTCCGATGATTAAGGCTAAAATGCCGCTGATACCGGCGCTGGTCATAATCTGTTTGTTTACACCGGTCATCAGTTCTCTTTGGGATACAGCAACGGTTAAATAAAGGTCCCAGGCTTTAAAATAGTTTTCATAGGCGTAATAGGTTTTTTTATTATGCCCATAGATGACAGAGCCTGATTTGCCTTTTAAGAGATCGTCACCATTTTCAAATTCCTGAACCTTTAATGAAAGATATTCCTTATCGGGATGGATAAGGATATTACCTTTGGAATTGTTGATAAACGAATAACCGTGACCACCCACATTGACTTTATTTATAAGGTCTACAAGGTCTTTGGTTAAAATTTTACTGGTGACGGAGTATGCACCGGCAATTTTTCCTTCAAGGCTTTCCTTGAACGGCTGAATAATCTGCATGGAAACTTCAATACCTTTTTTAGTAAGAAACAGATAAGGTTTGTCTGCCATTACGGCTTTGTAAACATCAGTTCCCGAAGAATAGTATTCTCCAATGGGCCTGGAACCATCTTTGTTTTTAATACTTGAAGACACTTTGATGAGCTTATTATCGTGGATTTGATATACTGCGATATCAGATGTACTGAATTGTCCGATTTTATCAACGGTTACATGATTGGCAGTAACAAATTCAAGCCCGAAAATAACTTTTGGAAGGGTGATCTTTTCTTTTTTTCCGGAATTTGTATCATGAATATCCATATCAACGGTTCTTGCATTGACAATCATAATGTTCCCGGCGCTTAGACTTTCAGCTATCAGCGCACCCATATCAGAGTCCATTTTTTCTTTTTGAAGGTTGTATTTCAACTGAATCGTTTTTAATAAGACATCCGACACATTTTGAATGCTGGTCTGCCCCTTGGAAAGGAAAGAATTTTTGCTTTGATAAAAATTAACAATAGCAATGATCAGGATGGTAATGATAATGATTCCAAAAGAACCGATATAAAGTTTTTTATCAAATCCGATAGTTGTCATTTTTTTACTCCTTGTTTAAATCTGTATCCTATATATTTCAATAAGCTTATTTTAATTCTGAATTCTGATTAATACAAGAAAAAATACAAAAAAGCTATGTTATAGCTCCAATGCTTTTAGTATAGAAAAGATTGCTACCATAGATAATAGATAAGCAAATAGCCCGAACATCACTATCCGGGCTATTATTCTCCAATTTTTTATTTAGTATAGTCGTTTAGATTTTAAACTTCTCAGTCATGGCCTGCAATTGAAGCATGACAGTATTTAAAATTTCTGCTTTTTCTTTAACGGAAGAAGAAAAGCTGTTGATTTCCTGGGAAGCCGCTAAAACACCAGTGATCTCCTGGGCCACCTGGCCGGATACTTCTGAACTCTGGTTAACATTTTCATTGACTTCCTGTATGCCTATAGAAACCTGGCTGATATTTTCTGAAATTTCATTGGTGGTGGTGGACTGAAGCTCAATGGCAGAAGCGGCTTCATTAACAAAATTATCAATCTGGTTGATGATTTCTGAAATTTCCTGTATCTCAGTAACCGCGCCTTTGATCTGGT
>JAGLNZ010000646.1 GCA_023139225.1 Desulfobacula sp.
TCCCCGGGTTCAAGGTCAAGTCGTTTTCTTAAGGCATCTTTTTCTTCATCAGTAAAGAACTTGGCAATGGGAGACTGCCAGGTATCTTCTTTGATTTTTATCCAGGCAAGTCCCTTTGCTTTGTAAACAGCAGCAAAATCCGTGAGTTCGTCAATCTGTTTTCTGGTAAACCCGGCACATCCTTTTGCATTAATGGCTTTAACAAGCCCGCCGTTTTTGACTACGTTTGCAAACACCTTGAATCCCGCATCTTTTACAATATCGGAGACATCACATAATTCCAGGCCGAATCTGAGATCAGGCCTGTCAAGACCAAATCTTGTCATTGCTTCATCGTAGGTAAGCTGTGGAAAAGGGGTGACAAGGTCGATATCAAGTACTTTTTTGAAAATAGCAACAATCATGCCCTCGGCAATTTCCATGATCTGCTGTTCATCAACAAAGGAAAGCTCCATATCAATCTGGGTAAACTCGGGCTGGCGGTCTGCTCTTAAGTCTTCGTCCCTGAAACATTTGACGACCTGGTAATACTTGTCAAAACCTGAGATCATCAATAATTGCTTGAAAAGCTGGGGTGACTGTGGCAAAGCATAAAATTCCCCCTGATTGACCCTTGACGGAACCAGGTAATCCCTTGCACCTTCCGGTGTGCTTTTGGTCAAAAAGGGTGTTTCAATATCCACAAATCCGTTGTTGTCAAGATAGTTCCTTATCGCCATGGTGGCCTGATGTCTTGCCAGGATATTGTTTTTCAGTTGAGGTCGTCTTAAATCAAGATATCTATACTGCAAACGAATGGATTCCGATGCTTCCACCCGGTCTTCTATCTGGAAGGCGGGCGTTACAGCTTTTGAGAAAATATTAAGCTCATCTATCAACACCTCAATTGCACCGGTTTTCATATTCGGATTGAGCATATCATCGGGTCGAGCAATCACTTTTCCTTTAACGCCAAGGACATATTCGTTCCTGATTTGCTGGGCTTTTTCATGAACTGCTTTTGAATTTTCAGGGTTAAAAACAATCTGGGTGATACCTTCCTTGTCCCTTAAATCAATAAATATTACCCCCCCGTGGTCGCGGCGGTGCTGAACCCATCCCATCAATACAACTTCTTTATCGATATCGGTGTCCCTTAATTGGCAACAATGATGTGTCCTTTTCAAATCTCCTAGTAAATCAGTCACGGTGCGTTTCCTCTATATTATTTTTTAAATATTTTGATCAGTTCAGGAATAAGGGTTTCAAGGTGAAGTGAAACCTGCTCTTTGGTGTTCATATTTCTTAAAATAACGGCATTTTGTGTCAGCTCATTTTCCCCTGCTATCAATACATATCGGGCGGCAAGTTTGTTTGCCCGTTTCATAAGGGCTTTCAGACTTTTTCCTCTAAAATCCATCTCGGTACGGATGTCGGCCTGGTTCAGTTCACAGGACCAGTGATATCCTTTTTCTATAGCCTCATCACCTAAAGCGACAATAAACAGATCAAGGGGATGGGGTTCAGGTGCTTTGTCAATTTGTTCCATGACCTCCACCAGACGGTCAAACCCAATGGCAAATCCTATTGCCGGTGTTTGGGGCCCGCCCAGCTCTTTGACAAGACCGTCATATCTGCCGCCGCCGGCAACGGCACTTTGGGCGCCAAGGGTAGTGGTCTGAATCTCCCATGCGGTTCGGGTATAGTAATCAAGGCCGCGTACCAGGGATTTGTCAACAATAAAATCAACTTTCTGTTTTTCAAGGGTAGATTTTACCGTGTTAAAGTGGTCTTCACATCCACGGCAGAGATGATCCAGGGTGGCAGGGGCATCAACAAGCGCTTTTTTACAATCCGGCACCTTGCAGTCAAGGATTCTTAAGGGATTTTTATCCATCCTTCTTATACAGTTTTCACAAAGCCGGTCTTTTTTTGATTCAATAAATTTTAAAAGTGCCTTTTGAAAGGAAGGTCTGCATTCCGGGCAGCCAAGTGAGTTAATGTGTGCAGTAAGTCCTGTCAGACCAAGGCGTTTAAACAATTCATTTAAAAGAAAAATCAGCAGACTGTCAATAAGGGCGGATTCAACACCAAAGATTTCTGCATCAATTTGATAGAATTGACGGTACCTGCCTTTTTGGGGTCTTTCCCGCCTGAACATGGGGCCGATCATGAAAAATTTTCTTATAGGATCAGTCGCATACATCTTATGCTGGATGTAAGATCTGACGATAGAAGCAGTGGCTTCCGGCCGCAGGGTCAGTTTGTCCCCTTTTCTATCGGCAAAGGTATACATCTCTTTTTCAACAATATCGGTTACCTCTCCGATGCTTCTTGCAAAAAGCTGTGTTTTTTCCAGAATGGGAATCCTGATTTCCTTAAACCCGAATGCTTCAAATAATTGTTTTGCTTCTTTTTCTACTTTCTGCCAGAGACAAATTTTCTCCGGCAGTATATCTCTAAACCCTCGTATGGTCTGCATTATTTTTTCTTTAAACTTAAAATTACCACCAAAATTTTTACCAAACGTTATATATAGATTAAAATCAGAGTGTTAGTCAATATGTAAAATGTTGTTTCAATATTTAGTTGTTTTTTGAATAATCGAGGTTGATAAAATGCCTTGAAATATAGATAATTAAATGCATTAAAGTTAATGCAAATATTAATTAAGCAATTATTTGGTGTATAGCAATGACACAAAAGCCCAGCTATGAAGAACTGGAAGGTTATGTAAAAAAACTTGAAGAAAAAGTCGATAATAAATTACGTACTGAATTGATTAATAAGACCCTGTTTGACATTGCCAATTCACTGAATTCCACTTCATCTCTTCAGGAATTGTATCGCGCAATTCATAAAATCCTTGCAAACCTGATGGATATGACCAATTTTTATATAGCTATTTATTATCAAAAGAAAAATGCCATTCGATTTGTTTATCATGTGGATATAAAAG
>JAGLNZ010000647.1 GCA_023139225.1 Desulfobacula sp.
GGGTATTCTCTTATAATTTCAAAAAATTTTTTCGAATTAATGGATAAAATCCCTTCTGTTTCCACCTGGGCTTCATAAGTTCCAGAAAAAACGGTTTCAAGATCATTGGCTGTGATAGTAATCCCGGACCCCATTGCCTTAATAAGGATATCAGATGTAATAGTTAGATTGGTTTTTCTTCCGGTTAATCCCTGGATTTTTGAAAGAACATCTAAAATTTCATTTTTATTAAACGAAAATTTCATTTCAATTTCCTTTTTTAAAATTATACATCCCTCAATATCTATATCAAATAATTTGATTTATCAATTATTAAATATTCATGATTTTATTTATTAAATACTTAATAAAAGATAATAATATTAATAAAGAGTGTTTAAATGTTAATAATTATTTAACTATTTAAATTTATTGCTAAATTTATTAAATTTATTGTTTAAAATTTGGTTTGTTTTTTAATAAAAGACCGGGAGTTTTATTACTTTATTTTATAGTGTTTAAAACGCCTTAGTTATAAACATTTTATTAAAATGAACCAATCCAGTCTTTAATATCCTGTAATCCTTTATGTTTCCAATCATCTGCTGTTCTTTGTTCAAGATATTTTAAAAATAGATTGTCAATAACTTCAAAAATTTTAAAACAAAAGAAAGCTTTTTCCAATACAAGTCCTTCTATTTCATCTTCTTTTTTTGACAGATCTGTTTTAGGGGTCTTAAGGCCTGTAATATTAAAACTCTCCCCTTTTATTGTAAATTTATACTCATCCTCATTAATTTTACAGACAAGGTTAATCTGGGTAACAAAGGCACCTTTTTTCAAAGCAGTAGTCCCTTCTTCAAGACCTGCCTGGTCTCCTTTTATGGTAATTTTTTCCTTTGATTTATCCCCTAATTTATTTTCAAGGACAATTGAATTACCAACTTCAAGTGTAACTATATCTTTATCTTTAATATTTAAAAATGATGATATGTTTTGATTGGTTTCAATTAAAAACCAGATCCAGGTTAAAAAATCATTTCCAACAAATTTATATTTATTATAAGCAGTTGCAATATCAAGCATTGGATAACCTCGAATATTTTAAAGGGGCAAGTGTTAAGACCCTGTCTTTTTGAGAGTTTGAAAAATTTGATTTGGTTTCAACGATGGTATAGGGAAACAGTCTTATGGGCTTTAAATTAAAAGATTTTAAAAATATGGTTTCAAAAAATTCATTAGCAGCTTTCTGTGTGGTATAAAGGTAAAGATTTTTTTCTTCATAATTCCAAAGTACATCATAAACATTGGGAATAGCCGGAATCTTATGCATTAAAATATCTGTGACCATTTCCTTTATTTCTGATTTTTCGTTTTTGGAAATAAAATCTCTTCCTGATTTTTCTTTCTTTTTTTCAATTTCAATGGCCATATATTTTTGAACCAGTTTGGCAGGAATTGATTTTTTATCAATTCTTAAAGAAAAAAGAAAATAGGTTCCAAATTGAAAAGAAAATTTTTCAAAATCAGGGTTATAAGGACTTTCAGTCGGTGTCCATCCGGCTGAAATTTCATCATAGTCACTCTCTATTTTTGGGATTGAATGTTTTATCAGGCCGTTTCGCACTTCATTAGTTATTGAGCCCTCAATTTTTCCATCAATATGATATCGGCTGATAGAATGTGTTGAAGAGATTAATCCCATACCCCCATCCTTTTTTACAGTATTTATAAATAGTGCCCGCCTTGTATTTGAAATAATTTTCAGGTTTTAGGCAAGGCACTAAATAGTTAGTTTTATTCAAAATAATATATTGTTCATACCGGGCCTTTTTATCACAGTTTAATAAAAAATAACAGGTGTCTTAATGTTCTATTTATTGGTCCTTGACACAACTTGTATAATATCTTAAGTATCGAGTTTCTTTAATTATTTACTTATCCAGCCATTTATTGTATGAATTAAAGGTTATATTGGATTTTAATTATTCTTATAAAAAGAAAATAGGTGAAAACTATGACAAAGAGAATGCAGACCATTGACGGAAATACAGCCGCAACCCATGTGGCCTATGCCATGAGTGAAGTTGCGGCTATTTATCCGATTACACCTTCGAGCCCCTTGGGTGAAATAGCAGACACCTGGGCGTCAAAAGGCCGGAAAAATATATTTGGGCAAGTGTTGAATATAAAACAGATGCAGTCTGAAGCCGGGGCAGCAGGGGCAGTTCACGGCTCTCTTGCAGCAGGAGCCCTTACATCAAGTTTTACAGCATCCCAGGGCCTCTTACTTAAGATACCCAATATGTATAAAATTGCAGGGGAGCTTCTTCCCTGTGTTTTTCATGTGACGGCCCGCTCTATTTCAGGCCATGCGCTTTCCATTTTCGGGGATCACCAGGATGTCATGGCTGTCCGTCAGACAGGCTTTGCCATATTGTCGTCCAATTCAGTCCAGGAAGCTCAGGATATTGCTTTGGTTGCCCATCTTGCAACTATGGACGCCCGGGTTCCTTTTTTGCATTTCTATGAGGGATTCAGGACGTCCCATGAAATCCAGAAAATAGAAATGATTGATTATAAAGACATGGCATCTTTGTTTAATTATGATGCCTATAAAGAATTTAAAAGCCGCGCTATAAACCCGGAACACCCGGATACCAGGGGAACGGCCCAGAATCCGGATATCTTTTTCCAGGGCAGGGAAGCTGCCAACTCATACTATCTGAAAATTCCGGCCATTGTGGAAGATTATATGAAAAAAGTGGGTAATCTGACCGGTCGGGAATATAATTTATTTGATTATGTGGGAGATCCTGAAGCTGACAGAGTTATTATCGCCATGGGTTCCGGCTGTGAAGCTATTGAAGAATCCATAAACAAACTCAATACCCGGGGTGAGAAACTCGGACTTGTAAAAGTTCGGTTATATAGGCCTTTTGATAGCCAAAGTTTTTTAAGGGCTATTCCTTCAACCGTTGAGACGCTGACAGTGCTGGACAGAACCAAGGAACCCGGCGCGCTTGGTGATCCTCTATACACAGATGTGTGTACGGCATTTATGGAATACGGTGAAAGCCCGAAAATCGTTGGTGGAAGATATGGTCTGTCCTCCAAGGAATTTAACCCGAATATGATTAAGGCTGTTTTTGATAATATGAAATCCATTCAGCCGAAAAATCATTTTACCGTGGGTATTGTTGACGATGTAACCCATACATCCCTTGAAGTAAAAAAAGGTTTCAACCCGGCACCTGAAGGAACTATTGCCTCAAAATTCTGGGGTCTTGGTGCTGACGGAACCGTTGGTGCAAACCAGAGCGCCATTGCTATTATCGGTGATAACACTGATAAGTATGCTCAGGGGTATTTTGCCTATGATTCAAAAAAATCAGGGGGGCTGACCGTATCTCATTTAAGATTTGGTGATGTGCCCATCCAGTCAACTTACCAGATTGACAACTCTGATTTTATCGCCTGTCATAAATCCAATTATTTAGAGATTTATGACGTCCTAAAGGGAATTAAAGAGGGGGGAATCTTTCTTTTAAACTCACCCTGGTCTGTTAAAGACATGGAAAAATTTATTCCCGGCGATGTCAGAAAAACCATTTATGACAAAAAACTCAAATTTTTTAATATTGATGCGGTCAAGATTGCCGGTGAAGTAGGCTTGGGCGGCAGGATCAATATGATCATGCA
>JAGLNZ010000648.1 GCA_023139225.1 Desulfobacula sp.
AAATCCCAGCTTGAAGGAAAACTGGCGGTTGAATCCGGTTACTGGCCGTTGTACAGGTATAACCCTGAATTGATCAAACAAGGAAAAAATCCGTTTATTCTTGATTCAAAAGCTCCTGACGGAACCTTGCAGGAATTCCTTGGTGGCGAAACAAGGTTTGCCGCCCTTGAAAAGAGTTTCCCGGAAGAATCAAAACGGCTGAGGGCTAAAATAGATGAAGAAGTGACGGATAAATACACCATGCTTAAAATGATGGCTGATGCCGGCAAAGAAGAAAAATAGTTTTTTAAACAAATAAGCATCATTTAACAGGGGTCGGAATCTTAAATTCCGACCCCTGTTAATTTTTCACAAAGCCTGACGGAAAAAATGAATATAGAGCGAATAACAAAAAATGATATTCATCATTTCAGGAAGCTTCAGCCTGCCGGATGGTCGGATATCATGCCCATCTTTCAATACTACCTGGAAAAGCCCTTTTGCATACCCGTCAAGATCTGCATGGAAAATAATATAATTGGTATTGGAGCAGGGATTGTATTCGGCAATACAGCGTGGCTTGCACATATCATTGTTGATCCGGAATTCAGAGGAAGAGGGATAGGGTTTGCGATCGTGAGAAGTTTGTTAAATCAATTGAATTGCGGAACCGTTTCTTTAATTGCAACCCATTTGGGTTATTCGGTATATAAAAAGGCCGGCTTCATCGAACAGACACAATATCTCTTTTTTGAAAGAAAAACGCCGTGGAAAGGATTTAACCGATCAGGAAATATTATTCAATATACTGATAAATATATGAAAGATATTTTCATACTGGATCAAGATGTATCCGGTGAAGACCGCTGCAATTTATTAATTGATAAGTTTATTAATTCATATGTATATCAAAAAAAAGGGAAACTTAAGGGTTATTATTTACCGGATTTGGGTGAAGGAATGATTGTAGCCGATGAGAGCGAGGCTGGTATTGAGTTGATGAAAATGAAATATGCTGTTTCGGATAAAGCCGTATTACCGATTGAGAATACAATAGGAATTAATTTTCTTAAAGAAAACGGATTTACTGAAACCTTGAGGGTTACGAGAATGGTATGGGGTAGGCAGTTTTCATGGTATCCTGATAAATTATACGGTAGAATTGCCGGTAATTTTGGATAATGCCACCAATAAATTAGTGCCATACACACACGCCTGTTTAAATATAACCAATTTTGTTTAAATATAACCAATTGATTGTATAAAAGCATTTATAGCATAGCGCTGAAAACCAGTTCCACCCGCTCCTATCATATCATTTCACCACAGTAAACAAGTCCTGGTATAAAAATTGAAAACACCTTTACTAAAGACTTATGTTTTTATATGGTGCCAACCAATTTGGCTTAATAATTAGATAAATGGGAATAAGATATGAGAATATACCGGAGCCTGAAAATGAACCGTCAAAGAGAAATTGAAACCAAGCCCTTCTTAAAACCAGGTTTTATTTTTATATTATTTTGTGCCGCCATTCTTTTTAATTTTGGGGCCACCAATGTTTTTGCATTAAACTCAGACAATAAGACCTCTAAACTCATCCTGCCGGATATTCAGATAGTAAAAGGGGTTGTGAAGCGGGGAGATACGGCATCTTCCTTACTCAAAAAATATCTTCCCTTAAAAACCATTTACGAGATAAGCAGGCACAGTCTGGATATTTTTTCCCTGACACATATCAGAAAAGGCCAGCCGTACAAAATTATTCTGCAAGATAATAATCTGGTGGGCTTTGAATATGAGATCGATAAAGAAGACAAGCTGGTCATTCAAAAGACAAACAACATGTTTTCCATCACTCAGTCTTTAATCGAATATGATGTAGATCTTGAAGTGGTATCTTCTACGATTAGATACAGCTTGTTTGAGGCGGTCAGAAAATCAGGGGAACGAAGCGAACTTGCATGGAAACTGTCTGATATTTTTGCCTGGGATATCGATTTTCTCAGGGATATCCAACCCGGTGACCAGTTTAAGGTCCTTGTGGAAAAACGGTATAGGGATGGTAAGCTTTCCGGCTATGGAAAGATTCAGGCAGCCTTTTTTACCAATAACGGAATGCTTTTCAAAGCCTTTTTGCACAAAGATTCAAATGGAATGTCGGGATATTATAATGAGCATGGAAAATCGCTTCAAAAAGCATTTTTAAAAGCACCCCTTGCCTTTTCCAGGATTTCATCCAAGTTTACCAAAAGAAGATTGCACCCTATTTTTAAAGTGTATCGCCCTCATCCAGGGGTGGATTATGCGGCCCCAAAAGGCACGCCCATAAAAACAGTGGGCGATGGTGTTATCACTAAGATCGGTTATAGTAAGGGTATGGGAAATTATATTAATATTCGTCATTATAATGGATATACCACCGGTTATAACCATATGTGCAAGTTTGCAAAGGGCATGAAAAAGAATAAAAGAGTATCGCAGTCAGATGTGATCGGATATGTGGGGATGACAGGGTATGCTACAGGTCCTCACCTGGATTTTCGCATGAAAAAAAACGGAAGACTGGTTGACCCGCTCAAGCATAAATCACCGTCGGCCCATCCCGTCAGACCCGATGAAATGGAACAATTTCTGGCAAAGACAATAGAGTTGTCTGCAAGAATGCTGACAGCCTGCAAACTTGCCTCATTAGATAAAAA
>JAGLNZ010000649.1 GCA_023139225.1 Desulfobacula sp.
AGATTCTGAAACTCAGAAAATTTTCCGGCAACTGCCGAAACTTCTGTTGCTCAAACAAAGGTGAAATCACCGGGATAAAAACATAGGACAACCCATTTGCCAAGATAGTCTGATAATTTAACAGAAACAAATTTACCTTTATGATATGCCGGTGCCGTAAAATCTGGCGCTTTTTGTCCTACTTTGATCATAGCTTGCTCCTCTATTTTAATTGTGTCTTGTGTTTCTTTGGCTTCAACTATTTCGCCAACAGGCCCGCCTGTTGGTCGCGCACAGCCAATCTTCAACTCTTCACCCATTTTAAAATCCTCCTTTTATAATTTATGGGTTATAATTGTTACAAGAAAATGCACAGCTTTATTCCCTCCATCAGGTTTAATGTCTTTTTCTCACTCTATAGTTAAAATATTTTGATAAATAGCAATAATTGTACCAATGATATTTTTTCATATTTTTTTTATCAATTATGTCTGTTCTGCCTGGCTTCCCCTCATTTTGCTTATAAAATAATCCCGCCCGGACAATAAACGTTAAGAAGAATAGTGCACAAAATTTGTCTTATAACAATTCAAATGATACGCTTCTGTCTTATAAAAATTTTTAAAATTCAAAGATTTTTATGGCAACTTTTGCACTGAACCGTTTAGGATTATTGTTTTTTTAATTAAAGCTTTACCTTCTTTCTTTTGTGTCTCATTGTGACGAAAGACAGGTGACCGATACTGAGTGCGACAGATCTAATATTTAATCGTTTTTATCTTATTCAAAAATATCGACGATATGCTTTGCCGTTGTGTTGGCCTGGGCCAGGGCAAAGGCCCTTGCTTTTGAAAGCAATTTAATTTTGTTCAAATTCACGGATTCTTCGGCATAATCCAGGTCCCTGATCTCGGATTCTGCTGACAGTGTATTGATCCTGGCATTGGAAAGGTTATTAATGGTTGATTCCAACTGGTTCTGGCTTGACCCGACCTGTGACTGTTGCCGGGAGATATAATCAAGGGCAACATCCGTAAGCTCAATGGCTGCCTGAGCACCCTCCTGGGTTGTTACGTCTATATCAGCCAATGCGCCCAGGGTTTCATCGGAAATCATGGCCGGGTCAATGGATCCCAGGGAGATCTCAATGGTTTCTCCTGAAGATGCGCCGACCTGGAATTGTTTATCTGTAAAAGCACCTGACAATAATTTCTGGCCGTTAAAAGAAGTATTTTGGGCAATATCTTTCAGGCTTTCCAGAGATTTGCCAATATCCGCCTGAATCGCTTGTCGGCTCTCAGGGGATTGTGCTGCGCTGGCAGCCTGAATGGCCTTAACCCTGATATTTTGAATCAGGTCTGTTGCCTGGGCCAGAGCACCGTCTGCTACCTGGGTGATGGAAATGGCATCATTGGCATTTCTAATGGCCTGGCCAAATCCCCTGGACTGACTGGCAAATTTATTGGCAATCACCATGCTTGCAGCATCGTCTGATGCTTTATTAATTCTTCTTCCCGTGGAGAGACGCTGGAGTGATTCTGATAAATCAGTTTGACTTTTTTGTAACTGGTAAGTGGAAAAAGCACTGCCTGTGTTTGTGTTTATTCTTAAACTCATTAAAGGCCTCCTTAAAACTTTCCATGTTATTATCCAAGTATAAGGAATTATTAAAATAAATCAAACAATAAAATAAAATATTAAATTAACGATAAAATCATTTTTTGATGAGTGCAATGATCATTGATTCAATCACAGATCCAATTTTCTCCATATGGATAATTCGCTCTTCTTCAGATCTTCCTGGATAATTTCTAAAAGCAATCAGGACACCTGAAAGGCAGGAAAAAAGGGTGTGGGACATCAATCTTGTTTCTTTTCTGCAGCCCAAATAAATAAAAATCGTCTCAAACACATCCATGAGCCTGCGACCGATCTCATTGAGTTTCTCCACAGACCCCATATCCTTGTTACCATGAAGGGCAAAATGGGTAATCATCCTCCACTGGGCTTCATGGGCAATATAATAATCCAGAAAATATTTAATGGCTGTCTTTAAAACATCCTTATCTTCCGGAAGGATCTTTTTTTTCAGCTCTTTAATAAACGATCCTGCATCCTGGCAGGCGATTTTAGCATATAGTTCTTCCTGGCTTTTAAAATAGGTATAAATGGAAGACTTTGCAATCCCGGCAGCAGTTGCGATTTCAGCCATGCTGACCCTGTCATAGGTTTTCTTCCCAAACACCTGTCTTGCCGCTTCAATAATAAGGGTCTGTCTAAGTTCCCGTTCTTTTTCCTTGAGTTTGATCAAGGTATTTTTTTTTGCCATGCCTGTCCTGTGTATTTCCGTTAGTTTTAACTTGTACCTGAATAACACAAAATCA
>JAGLNZ010000065.1 GCA_023139225.1 Desulfobacula sp.
ATGCATTCTGCAGGGCGAAAAGAAGAGAATTAAGCTCACAGGGTTTTTGAAGATAAGAATATGCACCGCTTTTTGTGCATTCAACAGCAGAATCAACCGCACCATGGCCGGTAAGTATAACAACTTCCATCCATTTATGTTCCTGTTTAAGCAATTTTAAAGTCTCTTCACCTGATATTCCCGGCATTTTCAGGTCCACAAGGGCAATATCAATGGGATTATTTTTTGCAGCCTCAATGGCCTTCTCGCCCCTGTTCACCGCAATTACATTAAAATCCCTTAATTCCAGGCTTTTGCTGATTGATTCCAAAAATTGTTCTTCATCATCCACGATTAGAAGATTTATTTTTTCTTTTTCCATTTTATAACTCCTTTTTTGGTTAGCCTAGTCCCAACCATTTCCAATAGCCGAAAAATACCCAAATCCACAACACTGCCATGCTAAGAAGAAAAACAGCGAAACCATGAACGAAAAAATCCCTCATTGTAACCAGCTGCTCTCCGGTTTCAGGATCCTTTGCCAGACTGTAAACGATAGCATTGTTGGGTGTGCCGATGATCAGCATGTGAGCAAAAGAAGAAGCAAATGCTGTTGCAAGCCCGACCATGATCGGCGATGTCCCGGAAAGAGTGGCCATTGGTACGGTTATGGGTCCCACCGCGGCAACGGTTGCTCCGTCGCTCATAAAATTGGTCAGAATACCGGTTATAAAACTTGTGGACATGCAAAGCCCGGTTCCGCTTCTCAAAAATTCAGGGAGTATGGCAATAAAACTGTTTGCAAGCCAAAGCGCCGCGCCTGTGGAGGCAAGACCCACTCCCATGGCACTTGCCGCAGCATAAAGCGCCACGACATCCCAGCTGATACCGTTGATATCTTTCCACCGCAGAATGCCTAAAATATTTAAAAGAACCAAACATAAAATAACCGGTCCGCCCATCCCGACCTTGTCCGAAAAAGTGACCCACAGCACGATAACAAGTATCAAAACGGCTGCAGCTTTATATTCATCCATTGTCATCTTGCCGATTTTTTCCCCTTCGCGTTTTACCCGGGCTGCAACATTGACATTTTTAACTGTAATTTTCTTTCTAAAAACAACAAGAAAATATGTCGCAATGGTCAGCGCCATAACAGGTACAAAGGGAAGCCCCATTTTTACCCACTGGCCAAAGGAAATGCTGACACCGTAATCTGAAAAAATTCCAAGCATTACTGCGTTACGCCCTCCTGCGGCAGGTGATCCCGGCCCCCCTATATTTGCACAGAATGTCAGCATTAAAAGCAGCATTACGACAAGCCCCTTATCCTTTTTTATACCGGCTGCCCTAATTGTTCCCATATATACCAGCATTAAAATCGGAGCAATAAAAGCCACGAGAGCGTGCTCGGAAAGAAAAGAGGCTGTCACGGCCAGAAGAGGGGCAAAAATAAGTGCAAACTTGCGAAGGGATGTGCTGGTTCCCAGCAAAAGGATTCCGATCCGCCGATCCAGACCTGTTTTACTGATGGCTGCGGCAAATGCAAGAACACCGAAGATAAAAATAACCGAATCCTTAGCATATGCTTTTGCCACCATGCTGGGGGGAAAAACTCCGAAAAAATACATTAACACGCCCACAAGAAGAGCGGTAATACCTATGGGAATGGCTCCTGTTGCCCAGAAAAGAGCGGCGACTATAAGTACACCAATCATTACCTTTGCCTTAAAGGCTACCTTATCCGCACTGGGTGCTGTTTTGATGACGCTACCGTCTGCGGCTTTTGTTTGAGTATATAATTTTGCTTTTTCCCCATAGTACTCAGCGATTGTCTGGCCTTTTTCCATTTTTTGATATTCTGCATATCCCGCAATACTTTCACTGAGATTGTCGACCTTCTTTGCAGACAAAAAGGTTGTAAGCTGCTGTGGTGCCGGTATAAATAACATGGTCAAAAAGAGAATCGCCCCGAGAAGGATCACTCCCGGCCGGGCATTCTGTACACCGATCAGCCAGTTTTTAAGACTTGTTCTTTGTATATCGGGAATTTCATTTCTGGCCATTGCATAAACTCGTTCCTCACTTGCCGAATTGATCTGAGCAATTAAGTCATCTATGGCACAAGGCTTTTCCACGTAGGAAAATACATCGAATTTTCCGGTAACCCTTGCAGATTCAATACTTCCATGACCCGTATGCATGATCACCTGGACTTCAGGACGCAGTTTTTTTATTTCCTTTAAGGTCTGGATTCCGTCCATCCCGGGCATCTTCTGATCAAGGACGACCACTTGCGGGTTATCGTGACGGACTATTTTTATGGCATCTTCACCGTTGCTTGCATCAAGAACATCGAATCCTCTATGGCCCAGCTGTTTTGCCAGGTTCTCCCGAAACCGGTCTTCATCATCAATCAACAATACCCTTATTTTATTATTTCCATTACCTGTTTTTTGCTCTTCCATAGTCCTTCCTTTTGGTTAAAATAAATTTTATTATTCCATCACGGCCTGCGAACAGGCAGTGATATTGTAAATAAACTTCCGGCGCCCTCTAAGGACTGGACATCAATTGCTCCACCAAGTGACTCCACAATGTTAAGTGAAACACTAAGGCCCAGTCCGGTCCCCTTTCCTACTTCTTTTGTAGTAAAAAACGGGTTGAATATCTCACCTAATTGTCCGGCAGACATTCCTTTGCCCGTATCTTTAATTGTAATTTGTATGTCCCGGTCATTTCTAGTGGTGGCAATGGTGATTTTACCGGGCCCTGCAATTGCATCACCTGCATTATTAATAAGATTAAAAAAGACCTGGCGAATCTGGTCGTGGTCAAGCATGATTTCCGGCAAACCCGGATCATAATCACGTAAAATTTCAATGTCTTCTACCTTAAACTCGCGTTCTATGAGCCCGCCCATTACTTCATCCAAAACCTGATTTACATTACAGGGCACAAGCTTTGGCTCATTTTTACGTCCAAATGCCAAGAGCTGCTTGGTGATGGTTCTTGCCCTGAAAGCCGCCGAATCAATGGTATCAATTTCTTTAATGATTTCTTCAGGACTTGGATTAATGTTAAATTCAGGACTGAGCATATCCCGAACAACCCCGCTGGTTGCAACGATAATGGCCAGAGGATTGTTTATTTCATGGGCCACTCCGGTTGCAAGCTCTCCCACGGAAGCTAGCTTTGATGCATGAAAAAGTTGATGTTTCAATTCGTCCTTTTTTTCAACCATGATCTGGGCATGGCTTATCAATCTGCCATTTGCAAACCAGATTCCGGCTGCAATGCCGAAAAAAACAATAGCAAGAATAATACTCATAAGCCGTCTGTCATGATACATCCCTGCATAGGCCGCATTTAAAGGCTGCCTGACAACCAGCACCCAGGGGGTTTCTTTCAGCCATGCATAGCCGATGAGTACGGAATCACCATTATTTTTAATTTCCTTTACCCCGGATTCAATAGCTATCGAAGGAATATACTCGCTTTTGCCAAGCAATTGTCCCCTGTCAGGATCAACAATCTGATATCGCCCCTCTTTATTAATCAAAGCCGATTCCACCTCTTTTCCGCGACTTATGGATCGTAAAAACATATAAAATTTGTCAGGGTCCAGGGTGGACCGCATAATATAAGGATTCCCGTCAATTATCTGTCTGACTGCAATGGTAAAGTGTGGTTTTTTCCTGAAACCAAGGTAAATATCACTGATATAGTAGTGCCGTTCCTGTTCGAGCAGGGTTTTAAACCAGTTTTCATTGCTGTAATCTTTACCCTTAAGATATGGAAAAGGGCCTGCATATCCTGTCTGAATCCCTTTTGTGTTGAGGAACCCGACATCAATAAATGCATCATTGACCTGTCTTAAATCCTGAAGATAATTCTGCATTTTATTTTCAGCCGGATTAAGGCTGAAATCAAGGCTGTGGAAAAGGCTGAAGATATTGACAACCCGTTCCTGTAGAAAAAGATCTATGGTATTTTTCTGACTGTTTGAAAGGGCTTCCAGGTTGAGGCGCCCGGTATTTTTCAAAGTACTGGAGAACTCAAATTGGAAATAGGCAAAAAATGCTGCGTAGGGCAGCATAAAAGCGGCCATGAGCCCAACACCAAGTCGAATTTTAAGCTTTTTAAAATATATCTTTCTCTTATCGGTTTGTAAGCTGATGGTTTGCCTTTTTTCAAAGGCCTGTTGAATCTTTTGGGAAATATCCTCAATATCAGCCGGTTTTACCAGATAATTGGCCGCACCTAATTTTACACCTTCAACCGCTGATTCCACAGTGCCATGGCCGGTAAGCATAATGACTTCAATTAAAGGAAAATCACGTTTGATTTTCTTTAAGGTTGCAATTCCGTCCATGCCCGGCATTTTGACATCCAGGATAACAACCTGAATATTAAGGCTTTTTAATTTTTCAAGGGCTTGCATACCACTTGAGGCGGTTTCAACTTTATAGCCCTTTCTTTCTAACAATTTTTTAGTGGTTAAAAGAAATCTTTCTTCATCATCCACCAGCATTATGTTGATATTTGGCATTTTCCTTTCCTGTAATTAAAAAAATTGGACTTGGTCCATTCTATTCGTTACAAAAGAGCAATCTTTATGCCAAATAAAAGCTTACCGTCAAAAAGTATTAATAGTCTGAAATATAACAGTATTTTGACTAAATGATTAAAACAGACGGATTGAAAATATGGTATGATGTCAGGATTGTTTACAATAGTTGATGTGACTATGTCAGCATTTTTTACAAGCTGTAAACCGTATATGAATCGGTCATTCTATAGCTCTGTCTTTTAAAAAATTAAAGTTAAAGGAATACCTATGATATTCTGGTCAAGATAGATTACATTGTCACCTCGGTACAGAACAATACCAAAGGGAACTCTCCTATTTGTCTGAGATTCCATAAAGCTTTTCATGCCGCGAAGAGACTGCTTTTTGACCTGCACTCCGCCCTTGACCTCAATGGGGATCAATTTATCCTGATATTCAATAACAAAATCAACCTCAGCACCGTTATTCGTACGCCAATAATATAATGAGGCCCCTTGAACACTATTGATTATTTCTTTATATATCTCAGAAAAAACATGGGTTTCAAGAATTGCACCCCATTGTATGCAGTTCATCATATTATCGATGGAAGTATTTTTTAAAAAATAATTCATCAGGCCAGTATCAAAACAAAATAATTTTGGTGATTTTGTAATCTGCTTTTTCTGATTAACATGGTAAGAAGGAAGAAAAGCACTCTGAAACGATGTGCGCAATATGGAAATATACCTTTTGATGGTCTGAACCGACACTCCTGTGCTACCGGCAATAGTAGACATGTTCATGATATTCCCGGAATGAAACGCAATAAGCCGATATACGTGTTGAAATATATCAATATCGCCTACCTGGGCAAGATCTCGCAGATCTCTTTCAATATAAGTTGTGACATAATTTTTAAACCATAGAAATCCTGCCTGTTTAGTTTTCAAGTTATAAATTTTAGGATACCCGCCATACAAAATGAAGCTGAGCAGTTCCTTATCCGTCACTTGATCAAAGGAGCGACTGACTATTTTGAACAAGATATCAATCGTATCTGTTGAAAGAATGGTATGAATAAATTTGTTTGATGTAAGCTCCAGCGCTTCTGATAAAGAAAATGGCAAAAGCTCAAGTATTCCTACCCGTCCGGCAAGAGACTCGGTAATAGATTTCAGAAGCAAAAAATTCGCAGAACCGGACAGCAGTATCTGGTTGTCAAATCCACTGTCCACCAGCAACTTTAACGAGTGAAACAGTTCCGGGGCTTTCTGGGCTTCATCAATGGCTATGTTACTATCAATGGTTTTAATAAACAGCCCCGGATCATCTTTGATTCTAAGAAGCAGCTCTCTGTCATCCAAAGAATAATAACGCCAGTTTTCATCCATACCAATATGATGATTGATTAGTGTGGATTTTCCCGACTGTCTGGGACCGGTTATGGAAACAATTGGAAAAACATTAAAATTTTTCTGAATGTAAGGAGTTATTGTTCGATTCTTAAAATGCATAATATATTTTTACCATAGAATTTTAAAATGTCAATTAAAATTTTTATGGTAGACCATACTGCCTATATCGTATATTATTGACACTCTTTTCCCGGTTTAGTAAGTTATGTTCCAAATTGTTATCCCTTAAAATTTTCATTCATTTGAAAAGGGTTTAAAAATGAATTTTGAAAAACTCCGGATACTCCTGATAGCGGCATTTATGCTTGTTTCACTGGTGCCATTGGCCTCCCTGGGATACAAAGCGATATCCCTGGGAGAAACCCTGATCGAAAAAAAAGCATCCTCCTACTTAAAAGGATTGTCTAAAAGGAATGCTGAAGCAATAAAAGGGTTCATGGCGGAAAGAGCAAATGATATCAACAGCCTTTCCAATATTATTTGTATTTTTGGCTTTAATTCCACAATGCTGAAAACACATTTTGAACAAATGAAGGCGCAATACAGCCCCTTTCTTGGTTTTTTTGTGCTGGATAAATCCAAAAAACGTATTTTCTCTACTCTGGATGTTTCATTTGATCCGGAACCCCTGCACTCCTTTGGTAAATCAGAAAATTCATGGCTGGGCACAAGTGTTCAAGATGTCTCCATGTTTACCATTGGGCAAAAGCAGATTCCGGCACTTATGATTTGCACACCAATGCTGAACACGTCAAAAGAACGCTGCGGGCACTTATGCGCTTTGATCGATTTCAGGATAATTGGCTCGCTGCTGAGAAAAAGCAATATAGAAATTACCGGAGAAGTCTATCTGGTAGACAAAAAAGGTAAATTTTTATCTGCATCACGATTTGGAGCAAAAGCCCTCTTGGACCATATCTCCATAACTGC
>JAGLNZ010000650.1 GCA_023139225.1 Desulfobacula sp.
CTATTTGATAAACTTACACCCTTTGATACATCAAAACAGTTGTCAGACAACAACATTGCCGTTGGAATTGTTGTAGGGTCAATATTTATCGGCCTTGGCATTGCTGTTGGCCTTGTAATTGGAATGGGGCTGAATTAATCAAACTGGTCTATGTTGCAAGAACCCTGCTACACCTCCACCAGCTGACGTTCAGATTCATAGCTCACCGATTTGAGCGATACCGGGTCAGTAAATTGTATCTTTCGGGCAAGCAGCTGAAGCGGGTCTGAAAAGGTTAATTTTTTCTTGGGCAGAAGATTCGGGTAATACCGATCATTGAGGATGGGAAAGCCCAATCCGCTCAGATGCAGTCGCAATTGATGCTTTTTACCGGTTGCCGGGCACAATCGGAAAAGTGCTCGATTTTTTCCAGACCTGACAAGGGATATTTTTGAAACAGCATTGGGCCTGCCCGGCACTGTTTTCATCCTGAACCAGGGGTCCCCTGTGACAAGCCGGTTTTCCACGATCCATGACGATAATCTCTGAACAGGGTCATAATGGGCCACTGCCTCATAGGTTTTTTCCACTTTCCCGTTCATAAAAAGTTCCTGGTATCGGCCCCTGTTTTTTTTGTTCATTGAAAACAAAACAAGGCCGGCTGTTTCCCGATCGATCCGGTTGATAGGTGAAAGTTCCTTGTTTCCGGTTGTTTTTTTAAGGCGGTGAAGCAGACACTCGTTCACATAAGGCCCTGCGGGGATCACGGGCAGGAAATGGGGTTTACAGGCCACCAGCAGCTCTTCATTGCAGAAGATGATTCGTTCGCTAAAGGGAATGATCACTTCCTCTTCCACCTCTTTGAAATAATACAATCTTTTTAACGGGGTGTAGGGCGTGGTAAAAGAGATTGGCTTCCCCGTCTCGGCCAGAACTTTTTTTGAATGGATCCTGGTTTCCCAGATGTCCGGGCCGACAGCTGGAAATCGGTTTGTTAAAAATTCCAGGATGGTGGGGTAAGGCGTTTCAATCTTCGGCATGACAACAATGGAGTGATATTCAGATATGACCATTTTCAACACCTCCATACGAATTACAGTCTATTTTAGATTCAAACCTCACCCAAAGCCATACCAGAAGTTGGACCGGGTACTTTATATTGGGGTTGGAAAAAATTTATTGGCGCATATATTTCTTGATGGGGCTTATTTGCTTTAAAAATTCCGGGCACAATATATGGGAGTGGCAGGGAATCTTTACTGCTGAAGGTTAATTTTTTTATAGTGTTGAGTTTGACTCATGTAGTGGTTCACCGCAAAATGGGCATAATTCCATTTCATTCTCTTTTGTAGTTCCTTCGAAAAAAAACCATTCACCACCACATTCTGATTCATAATGACATTCAACATCATCAACAAATTTCCATTCGCATTTTTCCATATTTCCATCCTGTATATTAAAAAAGTTAAAATCCAACTTTACAGAAAAAAAACTATCCAAAAACGAAAAAGATCTCTCAACTAATTAAGTTAATATTTAGTTGATTGTGTTTGACCACGGGCCTTTAATGGGAATTAGGGTGGAATATATTTATCCCATTTACGATTCAGGTCAATGGTATGAAGATAATATTAGTATATATTGCGGTATAATGCAAATTTGTTTTAAGAAACGAAATCCAATTTTACTGGAGAGTGCATCTTCAAAAAAAAGATCAACT
>JAGLNZ010000651.1 GCA_023139225.1 Desulfobacula sp.
TTGTTTGTTGAGATGGTGAAAATTGTGAAAAATAAAGACGCAGGTTTTGTGGATTATCTTTGGCAATGGAAAGCGGATTCAAACAAAATCGTGCCCAAAATTTCCTATGTTAAGGCGTTTGCTCCTTGGGGCTGGATTATCGGAACCGGTATCTATGTTGAAGATGTCAGGCAGGAAATCATGGCCATAACACATCAGTTAATTTATACCTGTTCAGGGATTATGCTGCTGTTCTTAATACTGTCCGGTTATATTATATGGCAGGGAGCAAAGGCCCAAAAAGAGCGGATAAAAGCTATGGAACAATCCAGTTTAAGAGAGAAACAGCTCCTTCAGGCAGATAAAATGACATCATTAGGGATACTTGTGGCAGGGGTTGCCCATGAAATTAATAACCCTGCGGCATCTTTAATGCTCAATGCTCCGAATCTTAAAAAAGCATGGACTTTATTCACACCCGTGCTGGATGATCATTTTAAGAAATACAAAGATGCACTTGTCTGCAATATGCCCTATGCGGAACTCCGCAACCGGATCGAAATGATGCTCAGATCAATTGAAGACAGTGCTGCAAGGATAAAGGGAATCATAACCGAACTAAAGGATTTTTCGCGTCCCGCAAGTGCAAATATGGAGTGTGAAATTGATATTAACCTTGTGGTAAAAAAATCCCTTGATTTGACTCATTCCATACTGAAAAAGAAAACCCGCCACCTGTCAGTTTATTTGGATGATGGATTGCCACAGATCAAAGGTGATTTCCAGAAACTGCAGCAGGTGATGGTCAATTTGCTTGTGAATGCAAGCCAGGCCCTTGAAATCCCGGACCAGTTTATCCGGGTGAAAACATCAGAATCTAGTGATTCTCAATATATAATAGTTGAGATATCAGACAGCGGGCCGGGTGTTTCACCTGCAGATTTAAAAAAAATACAAGATCCCTTTTTTACGACTAAAAGGGACCAGGGGGGAACAGGCCTAGGGCTTTCTATTTCAGAAAAAATTGTCTATGATCACAAGGGAATATTGGAGTTTGCCTCGGAACCTGGAAAGGGGTTGACTGTAAAAATATTGCTGCCTCTGAGCCGTTAGGAAGATATTGTTGAAAAGAACGGGAAAAACTGATGACGAATAAACAACAGACCATGAAGCGGCCCATTTTAATTGTGGATGATGAACCGGAAATTCTTCTGGCAGTGGATACCACTTTGAGAATGGCTGGTATGGACAATATTATCACCATCAGTGATTCCAGGGATGTGATTCGGCAAATGGAACGCCAGATTCCCTGTCTTATCATCCTGGATCTTAATATGCCCCATATCAACGGCAGACGCCTGCTTAAAATTGTCCGCAAAACCTATCCCAGAATACCCGTGATTATACTCACCGGAGCCATTGATGTGGATACAGCGGTAAAATGTATGAAAATCGGTGCCATGGATTATGTGGTCAAACCGGTGGAGGAAGATCGACTTCTGGCTGCCATTAAACAGGCACTGGCCTATGGGGACCTGGAAAATAAATTCCAGGATTCTCCTGCAAGTGATCTGTTTGCCCAGATTAAAAATCCTAATGCATTTGCGCATATTATCACCCAAGACGAAAAGATGCACTCCATTTTTCACTATATCGAAGCCATTTCCCCATCTTCCCAGCCGGTCCTTATTTTTGGGGAAACAGGGGTGGGAAAGGAGCTCATCGGTCAGTCCATCCATACATTGAGTGCAAGAAAGGGAAAATTAATTGTGGTCAATGTGGCAGGATTGGATGATAATGTATTTTCCGACAGTCTTTTTGGCCATGTTCCAGGGGCATTCACCGGTGCACAAAAAGCCAGGCCGGGACTGATCGAACAGGCTGCCGGTGGTACGCTCTTTTTAGATGAAATCGGTGACCTTGCTTTGCCTTCCCAGGTGAAATTGCTAAGGCTGCTTCAGGAAAGGGAATACCT
>JAGLNZ010000652.1 GCA_023139225.1 Desulfobacula sp.
CCTTTGGGGTCAGATAAGACCAGGTATTCTGATGCAAGGATAATTACCTCTACTAACCTGGATCTGTGGGCTCTTGAAAAAAAAGGGGCTTTTAGAAAAGATCTGATCTATCGTCTTTCCACTCACACTCTGACCCTGCCACCCCTGCGGGACCGCCTTCTGGACCTGCCGCTGCTTCTGGACCGATTTGTCTGCCAGGCAGCCAATGAATTGGATAAACCAATTCCCGATATTCCAAAATTATTGATCGAGCAGATGGAAACCTATCCTTTCAAAGGCAATATCAGGGAGCTTAAATCCATGGTGTATGATGCCATCTCCCGATATCGGAAAGGACCCATCTCAGTCGACCTGTTCAAAGGTCTGGGTGTATCCGGATCAGGCCCCGGGTCAAAAGATGTCCCGGCCTTTACTCTTCCCACCCTGAAAGAAGCCTCCCAAGAACTTGTGGAGAAGGCCATGAAACAGACCCGCGGCAACCAGTCAGCCGCCGCCGGGATTCTTGGCATCTCCCAGCAGGCCTTGAGCAAAAGACTGCAGAAAATAAAATTCGAAAAAAACGATAATTAACCTACAACAAAAATTGTATTCACAATAAAAGTTGTAGAAAGCCTCCTTTTGGCCTGTTTTACCGAACATCTGTTCGGGTCAATATAGTTTTCTACAACTTTTGTTGTAGTTCTGTAAAATTTACTTCAGCTCATTTTTTAATTAAAAATCAATAAAAACAAATGGTTATAATTATTTATGTCGCCCGGCACAATGATTGCTCTTACAATAAATAAATTCCAATGAATTGCAATTATTTATTAAAGGAGAATCGCTGATGAATCAGATTAAAAACCTTGGCTGGCGCGTAACAATGGCAGGATTAGGTATAAACCTGGCTTTGGGTATACTTTACACATGGAGTATTTTCAAAATGTCCATCAAAGAGTCAATTGTGGCAGGCGACGGCCTTTTTAACTGGAGTCTTTCCGCTTTAAATGACCCCTACGCAGTCTGCTGTCTTACCTTTGCATTTACCATGATTTTTGCAGGCCGTGTCCAGGACAGGATCAGCCCGAGGGTTACGGCTGTCATCGGCGGTATTCTCACGGGACTTGGCCTGATGCTCATTTCATGTTCCAATGCATGGATCAGCTGGATACTTGGATTCGGAATTTTCATGGGAATGGGTCTTGGATTTGGTTATGCATCAGCAACACCGCCTGCCATTAAATGGTTTCCGTCTGCGAAAACCGGCATGATTGCCGGCATCGTTGTTGCCGGGTTTGGCCTGGCATCCGTATATATCGCTCCTTTGGCAATATTTTTAATCGACAGGATTGGACTTTCCCAGTCCATGCTTGTTTTCGGTATTGCATTTCTCGTTATTGTTTCTGCCCTTGCACAATTTTTGGTTAATCCCCCGGAAGGTTATGTTCATCCGGAAGAAGCCGGTAAAAAAAATAATTTTGCTGCAAGCAGCTCAATTGATTTTGCCCCCGGGCAAATGCTTCGCACGCCGACTTTTTATAAATTATGGATTATTTTCTGTATCGCATCCGGTGCCGGCCTTATGATTATCGGCGGCGTGGCAGGCATGGCAAAACAGGGGATGGGTCAGACGGCATGGGTCGTTGTGGCCTTAATGGCGGTGGGAAATGCTTCGGGACGTGTGATTGCCGGGATACTTTCAGACCGCATCGGACGTGCGAACACCCTTTTTATCATGTTGATTTTTCAGTCTATCGTCATCTTCTCTCTTTTGTTTATATCGCCTGCTCAGGTGATGCTTCTGGTTCTTGCGGCAATGCTGATCGGGTTTAATTACGGTACAAATCTTTCTTTATTTCCTTCTGTAACCAAAGATTTTTTCGGTTTAAAGAATTTCGGCGTCAATTATGGACTGGTTTTCAGTGCCTGGGGTGTGGGAGGTTTTATTTTCCCAAGGGTTTCTCAAATGATTGTTGCGTATACCAATAGTCCCAAAATGGCTTATATCCTTGCATCAGGACTTCTTCTGATGGGAGCGGTTTTTGCTTTAATGATCAAATCTCCCGTCATTGAAATCCAGGAACAACCTGAATTCATGGCCAATCCCGTACCCGAAGAAATTTAAGACTAATTGTTTTGCTACAGGTATTAAGTTTGAAGTCAATTTGCCAATGCTTTAAAGTCCAAAGGAGTGCAAAAAGGGGATCGGGTTGCCATTTATATGCCTATGATACCGGAACTTGCAGTTACCATGCTGGCATGTGCCCGCATGGGTGCCATTCACAGTATTGTTTTCGGTGGGTTTTCTGCTGACGCACTTTCTGATCGTATACTGGACAGCCATTGTAAAGTTCTTGTGACCACTGACGGGGTCATGAGAGGAGCAAAGGCTGTTCCTTTAAAAAGCAATGCAGATACAGCTTTGGATCTGTGTGAAAAAAAAGGGCATTCGGTTGAGTGCTGTTTTGTGGTGAACCGTACCGGTTCTGATGTCAAAATGAAACAGGGCAGGGATGTGTGGTGGCATGATGAAGTCCAAAAGCAAAGTTGTAACTGTCCTGTGGAATGGATGGATGCAAAAGATCCTCTGTTTATCCTTTATACCTCCGGATCAACCGGAAAACCCAAAGGTGTACAACACAATGTAGGCGGGTACATGGTCTATACCGGCATCACCTTTAGATATGTTTTTGATTACCATGACAATGATATCTATTGGTGTACGGCTGATATCGGCTGGGTAACCGGACACA
>JAGLNZ010000653.1 GCA_023139225.1 Desulfobacula sp.
TAGAAAGCACGGCTTCTTTTTTATTTTTATCAAAATTGACATACAGCCATGAGGCAGTACCCAAGGCAACGATTCCCACAATAATGAAAATCAGCAGAACCACCACTTTTTTAAACCATCGCAATTCCTTGAGCATCCTGGGCTTTTTTTTATATGGCGACGGCTGTCTGGCTGAATAGGGCATCCGGTCTAAAATACGGGATAATGCAGACACTACTTTGCCCATGGTTTGAGGTCGCAGATCCGGATCATCCGACAGCATGATTTTGATCAGAACACCAAGTTCAGGGTCCAGACCTTCCAATTCATCAACCTTTGAGGAAAAGTCTTTCAGGTTGTGGTCAGCAGTTAAAAGTTCAATAAATATTTTTCCAAGAGACCAGATGCCGCTTTTAAAGTCAATGGCTCTCTTGTTGATAATATCAGGATGGCATTCAAGCAATTTCTGCAGCATGGGGCCGTGGTGGGTTGCCCTTGCATTCAGGAACCTGGAAAGTTTGTAATTGATTTTTACATGGAGATCCTTTGTTTTTCCTCTGGGTATCAGGATATCTTCAAGAATCAGGTAGGGCATGAAATGATCATTGTTATGCAATAGATCCAGTACAGATGCGATATTGTGAAAAAGAGTCACTACCCTGCGCTGTTCATTCAACAGATCGGACATAAAGATAGAGCCCCAATTGTCTGCGTCGACCCATTCGCTGACCCTGTACCAGAATCCGTCACTGCTTTTCTTAATGGAATAGTGCTGGACAAAGTGCTGGGACGGCAGTTTTTTCAATTCTTCAAGTTCTGCTTCAAGGCGCTTGGCAACACGGTCATCTACGCCGGATTTTTCTGTGAACAGCCTGATGGAGACCGGGTTTTCACTATGGCCTTTTACAGCTTTGCAGACAAGAGAGGAGCGGCCCTCATGGATAATGGTTAAAATCTTGTAATCATCAATATATTTTATGCCGTCTACGATGTGGCTGCCGCAGGCAGGGCATGTCGTGATTTTTTGAGCCAGAATTTGTCCGCATGATGTGCATCGTTTCATAATAGAGACTCTTTGTCGATTTTTTAAGTTTGCTTGAAGAAAAGATTACAAACTTAAGTTAGTTCCCGCAAAATGAGGAGTTTTTCTTTTATAATAGGGTGTTTAGCAAAAATAGTCAAGAAAGGGCAAAAGGTTTGTCGCGGATAAATCTAATGCTTGACAGTCTTAACAAATCGTTTTATTGAAGTATTAAATCAAAAAGATTTGTACGGGAGCATGATTGACATGCTGAGAGGGGTTTGGCCCGACCGTTCATAACCTGATCCGGATAATGCCGGCGGAGGGAACGAATTTATGTTTAACCATCCTCTGATGATCAGGTGTTTTTTGTTCAGAGAATGGTTTTTTTATTTTGGAGATACGATGATGAAGCAAAAGTTTTTTTTAATGATATTATGTTTAACAGTGATTAGTTTTTTTGCCTGTTCAAAAGAAGATCAAAAACAGGAAGAAGCACAACCGGCAAAAACGTTGACCCAAACTGTCACCATCATGACCCATGACAGTTTCAGTGTCAGCAAAGAGGTTGTTTCAAAGTTTGAAGCAAAGTTTCATGCAAAAGTGGTCATCTTGAAATCAGGAGACGCAGGAGAGGCGCTTAACAAGGCGATTTTATCAAAAAACAATCCCCTTGCCGATATTTTTTACGGGGTGGATAATACGTTTTTAAGCAGGGCTTTAAAAGCAGATATGTTTGTTCCCTATGCCCCTTCGCATCTGGATGAGGTTGATAATGCTTTAAGGCTGGATTCTGAAAACCAACTTGTTCCTGTGGATTTTGGCGATGTCTGTTTGAATTATGATATCAAGTGGTTTAAGGATAATAATAAAGAGCCGCCCG
>JAGLNZ010000654.1 GCA_023139225.1 Desulfobacula sp.
AATTAGTAATAAATAATTGGTGGTGGGAAAAAGATATTAAAATCAACCAGAATATGACAGATGCCTTAATAAAATGTTTTACAGATTTTGCTAAATTCCTTAATGTCGGGAAAATATCAATATCTAAAACTCTGGACAAAGATGAATTTAAATGGGTGGAGAATTGTGTGTAATAAAGATGAAGAGCAAGCATATTGATTTTCTCTTACTATTATTCTCTTGACTTGTATGCATTAAGCATGCATATTGATACATATGAGAACGACCCTAAACATAGACGATAGAATATTGGAAAAAGCATCTAAACTATCAGGTGTTAAAGAAAAAACATCTTTGGTACGCCTTGGTTTAGAAGCCTTGATTGCTTTGGAAAGCAGTAAAAGACTTGCTAAACTTGGAGGAACTGAAAAAAAATTAAATCCTATTCCAAGACGCCGGTCTACATAGAAATAATTATGATTCTTGTTGATACATCAATTTGGATTACTCATCTTCGTGAGGGAAATAAACAGCTTGAAGAGTTGTTAGTGAATGCCCAGGTAATGTGCCATCCTTTTATTATTGGAGAGCTGGCCTGTGGCAATATAAAAAACAGGAATGAAATTATCTCTTTGCTCAAGGCTCTTCCAGTGTTGCAGATAGTTGATTTTGATGAGTTCCTGTTTTTTATTGACCAAAATCACCTTATGGGAAAAGGAATAGGTTTTGTTGATATCCATCTTTTAGCATCTGCTAAATTGGCTGGTGTAAAATTATGGACAGCAGATAAACGGCTGGTTTCTTCTGCAGACCAACTTAAATTAGTATATAAAACAGTTTGATATAAATAGAGGTGTAAGTCTCTGAAGTGAGGAACCATGATTAAATCAAAAAATGAGCAAGAGGCAATGTTTCTCGAAGATATAATGATGATTAATTCATAGAAGTTTGAAATTATCCCGCAAGACCAACAATTTTCCTGATCGCCACAATGTTATCCTGACTCAAACTGAGTGATCGTACTTTTCCTACTTCAAGGAGATGTCCGAGAAATTCTTCATCCTCTCGAATTCGTGAATACTCATTTCTAATCGGACGAAATGTTTCAATGAGAATCTGTACCAGATCATCTTTGAATAACCGATATCCCCGGGCAGAATATTCATCAACAACCGTAACCTGAGATTTCCCGGTCAGATTGGCAAAGATTGTAACTAAATTGCTGATACCGGAATCCTTATCCTGAATATTGAAATTTCCCTCGGGGTCAGTTTTTGCTTTACGAATCTTGTGCGCTATCACCTCATCAACATCTGTCAGAGCAATTAAGGTCCGCGGATCAGGATCGGATTTGTCCATCTTTTTAGTCGGATCAATCAGGTTCCTGATTCGAGCACCTGTTTGTGGAGTGAAACCTTCGGGAATAATAAAGAAATCCTCATAATAAGCATTGAATTTCTGTGCAATTCTCCGGGTCAGTTCCAGGTGCTGCATCTGGTCCTCACCGACGGGAACTAAAGAGGTTTGATACAATAAAATATCAGCCGCCATAAGAATCGTATAATTGAGCAACCCGGAAGTCACCCTGTTTTGTTGGCTGGATTTATCTTTGAATTGGGTCATTCGTGTCAGTTCACCATAGGTATCAAAATCTCTACAATCCCAGACAGTTAAAATCAGGAGATCTCTTAATCTTGACATTTGGTAAATATATAAGTACAATGTACATATGAATCAGCTTAGGTTTGAATGGGACGATAAGAAGGATAAAACAAATACTAAAAAGCATGGTGTGTCGTTTGAAGAAGCACGAACAGTTTTTTATGATGAGTATGCCATTCAATTTTTTGATCCTGATCATTCGGAGGATGAAGATCGTTTTCTTCTTCTTGGGATGAGCTTTAAATTAAAGACACTTGTTATTTGTCATTGCTTTAGACAGGAAGAAACAATTGTGAGAATTATCTCAGCCAGGAAAGCGGATAAAGATGAAGAACAAGCATATTGGAGTGAAAGAAAATGAAAGATCATTATGATTTCTCTAAGATGAAGGGGAGAAAAAATCCATACACAAAATACCTCAAACAACCGGTCACTATGCGTCTGGATCGTGATTCTGTGGATTATTTCAAGTCAATAGCAGAAGAAACAGGTATGCCATATCAAACACTGATTAATCTATATCTACGTGATTGTGCCGTTCATCATCGTAAGTTACAAATGCAATGGGTGTCATAAAAAGCATATCATGTTGAATTCTGCGGCAACCCAACTCAAATTGGTATATAGCAAAACAGATAATAATGGAAAATAGATTGAAAATACACAAACCTCCGGATATTTTACAGAATTATATTTATTCATTTTGGTTCTTCAGGAATAACACTGGTGGAGAAATTAATTTTCCTGTTGTGCCGGATGGGCGTAGTGATATTATTTATTATTTAAACAATTCCAAAAAAATAGCCTATTTTGAAGGTCCTCTCATTACCGGTGTTATGGAATCCGCTAAACTTGTTCCAATTTCTGATAAAATGGAACTATTTGGTGTAGGTTTTAAGCCTGGTATACTTTGGTATATACTAAAAACAGATATGAAAGAGTTAAAAGACAAAATGTGCAGTTTGTCTGAGATAAATAATGAATTACCTGAAGTTTTACAAATTGATAAAAATGCAGGAGATGAGGGTATTGTTTCATGTATAAGCAATAAGCTGGAAGAGATTCTGTCAGGCATTTCCCTGGATGATAGTTTTCTGAAAACAGTTAAAGAGCTATGTAATAATCCTGAAATTACAATTTCGGAACTTGCGAATATAGGCGGCTTTTCAGCCAAAACTTTAGAGAGGATTTATGGCAGAAGGATTGGTTTGTCTCCAAAAACGTTTGCTCGTATTATGAGATTTCAAAAGGCCCATAGAATGATTTCCAGACAAGGTCTGGCCGATCTGGTTGAAGTTGCTTTGTCCTCAGGCTATTTTGATCAATCTCATTTCAATCGTGAATATAAAAAATTAGTTGGTTTTAATCCGAATAATGAAGTAATGTCGATTCTGTACAATATATAAAATGGTTTGCCGTATATATTAAGACAATCACTTATGTGATTACAAAACTTTAATATGATAGAGGTGACTATGATGAAGAAAATGATGCTGAATTTGATGGTGAAAGAGCTATCAACGACCTGGTATGGTATGAATGAATTTTATATTAGAGACAATAATGGATATGTTTTAGGATTTGCTGAGCAGAAGGGATAATCTTGAACAGATCAAAAAATGAGAAAGTACAAAAATTCCTGGAAGATATTATGATGATCGATCCGGAGAAGTTTGAAATCCTGACGCAGCTGCGTCAGGTTGTATTTTCAAATTACCCAAAGACAAATGAGAGAATGATGTATGGAGGTATTATGTTTTCTCTTGAAGATGATTTTGGAGGGTTGTTTGTAAGGAAAAACC
>JAGLNZ010000655.1 GCA_023139225.1 Desulfobacula sp.
AAATCTATTGTTGCAAAAGAGGCCATCAATGCCGGAGCTGCCATTATCAACGATATATCCGCTTTTGAAAAAGATCCTGCCATGGCTGACCTTGCCGCCCAAAGGAATGTGCCTGTGGTGCTGATGCACATGAAGGGAACCCCTGAGACCATGCAGGTGAATCCCGATTATGATGATTTAATGCTTGAAATTACAAACTACCTGGAGTTAAGAACGGCATTTGCCATGGAAAAAGGGATACAAAAAAAAAATATTATCCTTGATCCGGGAATCGGTTTTGGAAAAACCGTTGAACACAACCTGGTCCTCATCAACCACCTTGAAAAAATTACTGCTCTGGGTTACCCTGTCCTCATGGGCCCTTCGCGAAAATCTTTTATTCAAAACATTCTGACCAAAAAGGAAAACACCCCGGTGGGACCGGATAACATAAAGACAGAATACGGTACTTTGGCGGCTGTTGCAGCTTCCATTCTGAATGGTGCCCACATTGTCAGGGTCCATGATGTTGAAAAAGCTAAACCTTTTATCCGTATCATTGATTCGATCAGGAATGCATAAGCTTAATTGCAACACTTCTATTATTTTTTTTATCCTCATTCTTTTTTGTTTTTATAGCTGTACCACAGAACCTGTTGAGACGGATCTTCTGCTTCCTGTGGACTTTTCCAACATACCTGAAAACATGGTTCTGACTGATTTTCACACCGATAAAATTGAAATTAAAATCCAGGCCGACCCAAGATTGATGGAATTTATCAACAAGGAAAATATTCGCTATCCCGTAGATCTTTATACTGATCTTGAATTCGATCCTGCAGGTGCTTCCGACTCCATTGAGCCGGGGGCATATTTGATCCCGGTTGAAGAAAAACGGATTCCCATGGACCCTGCTATAAAAATCCTGAGTATTAACCCGTCTTATCTGAGTGTCCAACTTGAAAAAAAAATAAAAAAAACCTTTAAAATAATCGTCCCCTATACAGGGGAGCCTGCCAAGGGACATATTGCACTGGAAGCTGCCACCAAGCCTGCCAGTGTTGAATTGACCGGTGCCGCCCCCTTGATTCATTCCATCAGGCAATTAAAAACAAAACCCATTGATCTCACAAACGCCAAGGAAAATTTCAAAAAAAAGATCCCTCTGGATCTGGACAACCCGTCCATCATTGCCTCATCAGACCATATCATTATTGTAACCGTTCCCATTCAGCAGCAACTGGTATCAAAAACAATTGAAAATATTCCCATCCAGGTATGGAATAGTACATCCAGGGTCAACATTGAACCTTCTCAAATAACAATCAGGGTTAAAGGTCCCTTTGAAACATTAGGCAACAAGGAAATTATGGGTCAGATCTATTCATTTATTGATCTGAAAGGACTTAAGCCGGGTGTATATGCACGGCATGCATATATTAACATACCCGTGGATCTGATGATGACAAATGCTGTCCCACAGGTGTTTACCATAAAAATAGAATAAAGGAGAAACTTAATGCTTCTTGTGATTGACGTAGGAAATACAAATACCGTTATCGGGGTTTATGACGGCGATGTACTCAAACATGACTGGAGAATCAGAACAATTAGAGATTCAACTGCCGATGAATTCAATGTACTTGCCAATGCATTGTTCTCAGATAAAGGCATTAATCGTAAAAATATTGACAAGACTATTATTTCCTCGGTTGTCCCTTCTGCGGTTCCCATCCTGAATGCATTCTGCGAAAAGTATCTTGGTTTAACACCCCTGTGGATAAATCCTGATTCTGTTAAAAAGCTGATGCCGATTCTTTATAATAACCCCAATGAAGTCGGGGCTGACAGAATAGTCAATGCCGTTGCAGCCTATGACAAGTATAAAACATCTCTCATCATTATCGATTTTGGAACAGCCACTACTTTTGATGTAATTTCCGAAAAAGGAGAATACCTTGGCGGCGCCATTGTCCCTGGTGTCATGATTTCTTCCGAGGCTCTGTTTCAAAAAGCATCCAGACTGCCAAGGGTAGAAATATTTATAGCACCTGGAAGGGTCATTGGAAAAGATACCATTGAAAGTATTAAATCCGGCATTATTCATGGTAATGCCGCCATGGTGGACGGAATGGTCGAAAGGATGACAAAAGAGATGGGCACCTCGCCCCGAATCCTTGCCACGGGAGGCCTGGCACCATTGATAGCAGGGTTATCCACAACCATTGAAAAAGTGGAATCATCCCTCACTCTTGATGGTTTGAAAATCATCAGTAATGCAATTGAAAACATATGAGCGCAATAACAGACCAAAGGTTAAAATATTTTTTTATCCCTGTCCTTTTGATTTTTTTCTTTTGTCCAAAGGCTTTTGCCCTTGATCCCAGGGAAGTTCTTGTAGTGGCAAACTTAAATGCCGCAAAGAGTAAAGGGCTTGCAAAATATTACATGAAAAAAAGGCAGCTTCCCAAGAAAAATCTTGTTTTATTATTCATGACGGATAAAGAGACCTGCACACGGGACGAATATGAAAAAAAAGCCATCCCACCCATCAGAAAATTTTTAGATCAAAACAGACAGATACGGGTCATAGTTACCATGTTCGGTGTTCCGTTAAAGATTTTATCTCCCCCAAAAAACCGGACGGAAAAAGCAAAATTGCATGAGCTGAAAATGCAAAAGACCCATTTGGAAGACCAATTGAGCAATGGCATAATAACTGATTTAAAAATAAAACAGGAAAAGCACAACAAATTATCCAACCTGAAAAAAACAATCACAGGCTATCTGAATAGTATTGACAAGGTTGCCTCATTTGATTCTGAATTAGCCCTTATTAAAAAAGATAAATATGACCTTAACATGTGGCTGCCAAATCCATATTA
>JAGLNZ010000656.1 GCA_023139225.1 Desulfobacula sp.
TCAGATACTTAGTAGTGCTGTAAACAAAGCCGGAATAGGTAAAACAGACAATGAGTACCTCAAGATAAAAATTATAGAATATAGTTGGGAAAGCGCCGAATCCGTTGATGATGCACAGACCAATACCGGCCGCACGACCACCAAAGGTATGTGCTACAAATACAAGGGCAAGAATTTCAGCTGTTTTAAGGTCAGTGACAGCATAATATGAGATCAACGCTGTCAGCAAAAAGCTTAAAAAGATACCGCTTAGCAGTAACCTGCCCTCAGTGGTATTAAATAGATTATGTTTCATATTAATTTTACAAGCTTAAGACTATGTTCTATACATTCAGGTTTATTTTACTGTCAGAACAGGGCAATGGGCTTCAAGGATAACAACTTGTGCTGTTGATCCAAAAATTAATTTTCCAACTTTCGAACGGCTCCGAACACCAATAATAATTTCGTCGACATTCCTTTCTTTGGCAAATCTCACAATGTCTTCCCCCGCCTCAAAACCACGAACCAGCAAATGTGTTTGACTTTTAACTCCAAAATCATCGAAATATGCTTGTGCCTGTTCAAGGTTTTTTTCAGCATCTACAACTTCTGTATTTTCTGTCTTGTCACCACCGATCATAGAGGTTGTAATCAGAATTTCTCCATCAAAAGCTTTTGCATGTTCAACTGCGATATCCATCAAATCCTTGCCCACATTAGTCCCTTTGTATCCCACTAGAATCTTCATAGTTAACACCTCGTTTTTTAATTATCACCAAACCACAATAGGCTTACCTGCTTATTGCGATAATATGATATCTTAATAAGAAATTTCAATACATTTAATACAAAAAAAAAGGGTTTCGAAAAAATCTTCGAAACCCTTGATTTTATTGTGGAGGCGGCTTCCGGATTTGAACCGGAGAATAACGGCTTTGCAGGCCGTTGCCTTACCCCTTGGCCAAGCCGCCTTATTTTATGAATCGGGTATGGAGCGGGAAACGGGATTTGAACCCGCGACTTCGACCTTGGCAAGGTCGCACTCTACCACTGAGTTATTCCCGCTTAATCAAACAAAAAAGATATATATACTCCAACGTTAAATTTGTCAATATCAAATTTATCAATATCATACTTTAAAAGGAAAGAAATTTTCTAGCCTTAATAAAATAATCCAGCCCTGACCACAATGTAAAAAATAATGCACCGTAAAGAAAAAACAAACCAATGACATTAAAGTTGATTCCCAGATAACTATAGTGCATGGTTAATGGTATAATAGCGGCAATCTGAAAGCCGGTCTTGTATTTTCCAAGAGAGGAGGCCGCAACGTCCTGGCCATTTTCAATTAACACACATCTTAAACCGGTGACTGCAAGTTCTCTTCCAATAATAACACAGGCAATCCAGGCCTGTAAAAAACCGAGGGATGTAAGCATTACCAATGTTGAAGAGACCAGGAGCTTATCTGCTATAGGGTCAAGGAGTTTTCCCAGTTTTGTCACCAATCCTCTGGTCCTTGCAAGATATCCGTCAAGATAATCTGTAATGGCTGCCACAGAGAAAAGAATTGCGGCACAAAAGGTTGTAATTTTTGTTTCAACCATTAAAAGTACCACAATCACAGGAACTGCCAGGATCCTGGATATGGTCATAAAATTGGGCGTCAGAACAACTTTTTTTACTTTATCAAACCCGGTCATCTTAAATTATCCGTTCTTTTTATTCCAGTCAGCCAAAAAGGCATCAATCCCTTTATCTGTCATATGATGGGCGGCAAGTTTATTCAAAACCCCATACGGGATAGTGGCAATATCAGCACCCAAAAGGGCTGAATCCAGCACATGCAGCGGGCTTCTGACACTGGCCACTATAACCTGGGTATCAAAATCATAATTGGTATAAATTTGAACAATCTCTTCAACCAATCCCATTCCCTCCTGGGCAAGATCATCAATCCTGCCGACAAAGGGACTTACAAACGTGGCACCGGCTTTGGCGGCCATCAATGCCTGAAGCGCTGAAAAAACCAATGTCACATTAGTTTTTATTCCTTCATCCGTAAGGGTCTTTACAGCTTTTAACCCTTCAACCGTCATGGGGATTTTAACGGCAATATTATCTGCTATTTTTGAAAGTTCTCTTGCTTCCGTTACCATGCCTTCATATTCCAGACTGATAACTTCAGCGCTTACAGGGCCTTTAACAATTTTACAAATATCGGCAATGATTTGTTTAAACTCTCCGTCTTCTTTTGCAATCAAAGAAGGGTTAGTGGTTACACCATCAACCATGCCCATATTATTGGCATCTTTAATCTGATCAATATTTGCAGTATCTATAAAAAACTTCACTTCTTTGCCTCCTCGTCCAAAAGGATCACCTTCTGGGTTTCTTGTTTTTCTATTGTTTTTAACAATTCATCTGATCGTAAGTTTAAGACCGGATGTATTGTATGAGCTCCTATATCACAAATGGGTATCAATACAAAACATCTTTCATGCATTCTTGGATGTGGAATTTCAAGTAATTTAGTTTTAAGAACAAGATTATCATAATAAATAATATCCAAATCAATGATCCTGGGACCAAACCTGAATGATTTCCCATCCTTATCCAAATCCTTTTCCACAATCTTTAAAACAGCAAGCAGCTTTTGCGGGTCCAGCAAAGTTTTAATTTTCAAGGCTGCATTTACAAACCAGTCCTGGTCTGTATAATTTTGCGGTTGGGTTTTATAAAAGGATGAAACCCTTACCACATCCATCTTATCATGGCTGTGCAAACGGCTTATAGCATTGGCAAGGTTTAATCTCTTGTCTCCGATATTTGACCCGATACTTAAATAAACAATGTGCTGATCCATTTTTATTTATAGTCAAACTGAACCGTTTTTGAAAAATCACTTCTCATATTGTCATCACCCGTGGCCTGGACCCTGAAATAATACTTAAACCCTTTTTCTATTGTGGTAACAAATTCCATGGAAGGCATGGAAACAACCCCAATCATCTTAAACACAAAAGGACATCCTTCACATGCTTCAAATGTTTTTTTAGCCATAAAGATTTCAAAGCCTTCTGGTTCTACGGCAGCGGTCTCATCATCAATTTCATGCTTCCAAAAAAGTGTTGTTTTCCTATCACCAAGCGTATACTTTACATTAAAAGGAGCAGCAATTTTCTGTCCTTTTATTGGGAGGGGCATGGGAGGAGCTTTTTTACCGCATCCTGAAATAAAAAGAAGAATGATGCCGGACAATACCATCAAAAACCCAATGACGGCTCTCTTATTTTTCATTTTATCCCAAGCTCCTGAGTTGCTTTTTTTACCGCCTGTTTAACATTATCAAAACCGGTTCCCCCATAGGAAATTCGCCTTGAAATCATTTTATCAATGGTAATAAACTCATAAACATCCCGGTCTATCAGTTCACTTAGATCTTTTAACTCGTCAATGGTCAGATCATTGAGTTCTTTTTTTTGATTCAAGGCATAAGCAACCGCTCTTCCTGCAACAGCATGGGCATGTCTAAATGCCATACCTTTGAAAACCAGATAATCGGCAAGATCTGTTGCATTTAAAAAACCCTGTTTGCAGGCATCATACATCCTGTCTTTATGGACAACTATATTTTCAAACATCCGGGTATAAACATCCGTACAGATTTTAAGCGTATCCACCGTATCAAACAAAGGCTCCTTGTCCTCCTGCATATCCTTATTGTAAGCCATGGGCAAAGACTTCATCAGGGTCAGGATGGCCACAAGGTTACCCACAACCCTTCCGGTTTTACCCCTTACAAGCTCTGCCACATCTGGATTCTTTTTTTGAGGCATGATGCTTGATCCTGTAGTAAAAGAATCTGAAATGGTAATAAAAGCAAATTCTGAAGAAGACCATAGTATTAATTCTTCTGAAAGTCTTGAGAAATGAATCATAGCAATGGATGCATGGGAGATAAACTCCATGATAAAATCCCTGTCAGACACGGAATCAATGCTGTTATCCGAGACTTTTGAAAATGAGAGTACATCTTTTGTAAATTCACGGTTCAAAGGATAGGTAGTACCGGCAAGTGCTGCCGCACCCAAAGGCATGACATCAATTCTTTTAAAGCAGTCTTCAAATCTTTCAATGTCCCGTTTAAACATTTCATAATATGCCATCAGATGATGGGAAAACAATACCGGTTGCGCCCTTTGCAGATGGGTATATCCGGGCATGATCACATCAAGGTGGTTTTGAGCCATTCTGACAAGGGCTTTTTGAAACCCAAGCAAAAAATCAATAATGATTCTTGTCTCTTTTTTTAAATATATTCTTACATCCAGAGCAATCTGATCATTCCTGCTTCGTCCGGTATGAAGCTTTCTTGCAACATCCCCGGCAACTTCTCCCAGGGCATGTTCAATATGCATATGAATGTCTTCAAGGCTTGCAGAAAATGCAATTTCATTGTTCTCAATTTTCTCTTTTACTTTTCCAAGCCCAACAATCAGGGTGTCTGCCTCATCCTGAGTAATGATGGATTCTTTGGCCATCATTTTTAAATGGGCAATACTTCCTTCAATGTCGCTGTCGTAAAGCCGTTTGTCAACATCAATGGATGCATTGAATTTTTCAACCAGTTCATCCGTGCTCTGGGAAAATCTCCCGCCCCAAAGTTTTTCATTCATGATTTCTTTAAATTCCCTTTTAGTTAATT
>JAGLNZ010000657.1 GCA_023139225.1 Desulfobacula sp.
ACCAGCACCCAAACAACAAAGCAGGTGGCAGGCATTGCCACATCAAGTTCCATACGGGCTCTGGACATCAGATCACGTGAAGCCATTGAGCACCTGACAACGGACACTGCCAGAAATGTTGCAGAATTTCTGGAAGGCAGGGATGTGGATATCCGGCTGGCTTCCCTGCTGAAGCCCGATAAAGATCTTTACCAGGCCTTTTTAAATACCCAGAAACGTAATATTACCCTTCATGAACCCTGGATTATGAACGAAAGTCAAGACGCCTGGAAACCCGAAAATCCGTCCCGGGACGACCATACGGCAATGGGTGCAAGAAATAAGGACAATGAACTTGATTTCCATTACAGGGGCCCTGAAGAAACAGGAACAATCCAGTTTCTTCCCATGTATCTTGAAATGACATATGTGGATGTTTCAGGGAAAGAAATAATAAAAGTAAGCACTTGTGATTTTTTGTCCAAAGAACGTAAAGATGTTTCAAAAAGGGATAAGACTTTTTGCCGGGCCGAAACCTATTTTAAGGAATTAAAGACCCTTAAGCCCGGACAAATTTATGTGTCTGATGTGATTGGTGCTTATGTGAAAACCCATATGATCGGACCATATACAAAAAAACGTTCAGACCAGATGGGGATTAAATTCAATCCTGCGCTATCCGGGTATGCAGGCAAGGAAAATCCTGTGGGGAAAAGATTTCAGGGGCTTGTCCGGTGGGCCATGCCCGTGGTCAACAATGGGGAAATAAAAGGGTATGTCACCCTTGCTTTGGATCACACCCATGTGATGGAATTTACCGATCATATTGTTCCTACCAAAGAGCGATATTCGACCATTTCAGATGCAGCCTCGGGCAATTATGCCTTTATGTGGGACCATAAAGGCCGTAACATCTCCCACCCAAGAGATTATTTTATTGTCGGATATGATCCTGCCACGGGTCTTCCTGCTGTTCCCTGGCTGGAAGAGGCATATTATGAAAAATTTAAATTAAGCGATCTTGGAATCAGTAAATTTTTAGAGTCCATGCCGGAATATGAAAATCAAGCGCTTTCAAAACCATCTTCAAAAGAACTGATTAAAAAAGGCCTTGTAGGGCTGGACTGCCGGTATCTGAATTTCGCCCCCCAGTGTGACGGGTGGAATAATTTAACACAATTGGGCGGGTCAGGTTCATTTGTGATCCATTGGAGCGGACTTAAAAAATTGACAACTGCTGCATCTATTCCCTATTTTACAGGGCAATACGGCCAAAGTCCGAGGGGATTCGGATTTGTAACCATTGGTGCCAATGTCCATGAATTCCATAAACCGGCAGATGTTACAGCAAAGATTATCAAACAAACAGAAGGTCAATATATACAAACCATAGACAGGCAGAATAAAGAAAACCGGGAAGCTATTGCAAAATCCCTGCAGGATACAGCCACCCGCCTGACTTTTTATACGGCCATCATGGTTATTCTTGTGATTGTAGTCGCCGTTTTAATGGCATCAGCGCTTACCGGGAAAATTATTACCATGATCAAAGGGATTTCAAGATTTCAGAGAGGAGAAATGGGCTATCGTCTAGATATTCAATCCTCGGATGAAATGGGGGTGCTGGGACAAACATTTAATTCAATGGCAGACAGTGTCCAATTAGCAATTTTAGAGCTTGAACAATCCAAATCAACGGTTGAGGATTCTAATATTTCCTTAAGGGCAATGCTGTCAAAAATTATTGATTCCATGCCTTCCATTATCATTGGTGTGGATACCCGTTCAAAAGTAACCCTATGGAACAATGAGGCTCGGAAAATGACCGGGAAAAGCCTGGAGGAAGTTGAAGGCAAGGATCTTTTTGCTGTTTTCCCTTTGCTTAAAAAAGAGAAATCCATTGTTTTTCCGGCAATAGAGCAGGGACAAATACAAAAAGAGGAACGACTGGAAACCATTATCAATGATGAACGGTTTTTTTA
>JAGLNZ010000658.1 GCA_023139225.1 Desulfobacula sp.
ATGGCCGGGACGGCTTGAGCATGTTATGGAAACCCCACTGGTGATTCTTGACGGGGCACACAACCTTCAGGCAGCCAGGGTTCTTGGAAAACATTTATCATCAACTTTGAAAAACAAAAAGCTTACACTGGTCCTTGGCATCCTTGATGACAAGCCCTATGAAAAAATGCTTGAAAGCCTTGTGCCCTGTGCTCAAAACATAATTATCACAAAGGCAAAAATCGACAGGAGCCTTGAACCGTCAGTGTTGAAAAAGGCGGCTCAACGCTTTACCAACTGTCCAATTACCATCATTGAAGATGTAAAAGAGGCTGTTACCCATGCCATTAATACTTCAAATGATGAAGATGCCGTCTGCATTGCCGGATCTCTCTATGTGGCCGGTGAAGCCAAAGAAAAATTAGACAATGACCTTGATCATTAGCCAAAGGTTAAGTATCATATATTTTTTTGCGCCCGTAGCCCAGGGGATAAGGCGTCAGCCTCCGAAGCTGAAGATCGCTGGTTCGATTCCAGCCGGGCGCGCCAAATACTCTTATGAATTCATCACTTAAAATAGGGCTTATCAGTTATCGGAGTAATCCCCACTGCGGCGGCCAGGGCGTTTATATCCGGCACTTGAGCCATGCCCTTTGTGAACTTGGTCATAATGTCGAAGTCATTGCAGGACCGCCTGATCCCCTATTAAATAACCAGCTAAATAACAGGGCAAATAACAATATCACACTCACCAAGCTTAAAACCCTGGATCTTTATAATCCTGAAAATCTTTTCAGAACCCCAAGCCTGGATGAACTCAAGGATCCCATCAACCTGATTGAATGGCTCGATGTCTCCTTCATGGGCTACCCTGAGCCCCTGACCTTTGGAATGCGGGTAAAAAAATACATTCATGAGACAAAAAATCACTATGATATCATCCATGACAACCAGAGCCTTTCATACGGTATTTTGTCCCTGGCAAAAAAAATGCCGGTCACTGCAACCATTCATCATCCCATGACGGTGGACAGAAGGCTTGCGGTTCAAAGCACAAAATCCTTTTTAAAAAAGATCAAGGCCCTGCGGTGGTATTCATTTATCAATATGCAGAAAAGAGTGGCAAAAAAACTGCCCCGCATTATCACGGTTTCCCAAAGTTCCAAAAAAGATATTGCCAAAGAATTCAATATTCCGGAATCAAAGTTTAAAACCATTCCCATTGGTATTGATACTGATAATTTTTATCCTATGGATACCGTAAAAAAACATCCCGATCGCATCATTGTGACCAATAGTGCGGACACTCCCTTAAAAGGGCTTTATCATCTTCTTTTTGCAATAAAAGGTGTCCTGAAAATACGACCGGTCAACCTGGTTGTCATCGGCAGCCCCAAAAAAAACGGTGGTATTGAAAAACTGGTTAAAAAGCTTGACCTTGGACAACACATTAAATTTACCGGCCGCATTGATCATGAACAATTTGTCAGAGAGTATGCCAAGGCACGCCTTGCGGTTGTCCCTTCTTTATATGAAGGATTCGGGCTTCCCGTGGGAGAAGCCATGGCCTGTCGAATTCCGGTGATCTGCACCACGGGCGGTGCTTTGCCGGAAGTTGCCGGAGACGCGGCAAAGCTTGTACCCCCCGGCAATGCAAAGGCATTAGAAAAAGCCATTTTAGAATTGCTGGATGATCCCTCCCAGTGCGAAGCACTTGCCCAAAAGGGATATCATCGGGTGTTAAAAGAATTCACCTGGGAGAAAACCGCTATAAAAACCGTTGAAGCCTATAAAGAAATTATCAATGATTACCATTGATTTTAACAAACTTGATATTCAGCCTGATGCCAGAATCCTTGATATCGGATGCGGTGAAGGCCGGCATACCATAAAGGCCTGCCGGCAAAATAGAACCATGTGCGTTGGTGCTGATTTTGGTTTTGACAATCTTATTGAAACCAAAAAAAAATTAGCGTTTCATCAGGCCTTAGATGATCTTTGCTGCAAAAGCATTGATCTTTCCTGTATGGATGTGACAAACCTGCCGTTTAAAAACAGCAGCTTTGATATTGTTATCTGCTCTGAAGTTTTAGAACATATCCCGGATGATACAAAGGCCGTATCCGAGCTTGTCAGAATTTTAAAGCCGGGGAAAATTCTTGCTGTCAGTGTGCCAAGATTTTGGCCGGAAAAAATCTGCTGGCTCTTATCAGATGAATATTTTAATGCCAATATGGGCCATGTAAGAATCTATATAAAAAAATCTTTGATCAAAATGATTCAATCCTTTGGTGCAAAATTTTTTGCCTCTCATTATGCCCACAGTATCCATGCCCCTTTCTGGTGGCTCAAATGTTTTGTCGGACCTGACAGGACAGATTCAAAACTTGTGAATCTTTATCACAGGATGCTTGTCTGGGATTTGATGAAAAAACCAAAATCTACTGGATTCATTGATCAATTGCTGAACCCCGTCCTCGGGAAAAGCCTGGTTCTCTATTTTAAAAAATTATAGAGTGTAAAAAAATCTTAAAACAGTTTATATTCTAAAAAGGTCGGACAAACTGTTTAAGGATAAATTATGAATCAGACACTGGATATTATTGCAAACAGAAAATCCATTCGCGCCTATGAAAAAACAAAAATTGATCAAAAAACAAAAGATAAGATCATCCGGGCAACATTGAGATCCCCTACCGCCGGGAACATGATGCTGTATTCCATCATTGAGGTGACAAAGCAAAAGACCAAAGATAAACTTGCCGTGACCTGCGATCATCAGCCCTTTATCGCTAAAGCCCCCCTGGTTCTTGTCTTTCTTGCCGACTATCAAAGATGGGTTGATTATTTTCTTGCCTCAAAAATTGATGAATTTTGCAAACTTCAAAATCTTGCCAAAAAAACACCGCAGCAGGGTGATCTTTTCCTGGCCTGCTGTGACGCACTCATTGCAGCACAGACTTCTGTTATTGCGGCCCAGTCCCTTGGGATCGGCTCGTGTTATATAGGAGATATCATGGAAAACTATGAAACGCATAAAACGCTTTTAGATCTGCCCCGATATGTTTTCCCCATTACAATGGTCTGTTACGGCTACCCCACAAAACTCCAGCAGAAAAGAGAGCTGACCCAGAGATTTGATCCTGAATATGTTTATTTTAAAGATACATACAAAAAATTATCTGAAAAAGACTTTCAGGCAATGTTTAAAAAACGCCACAAGCAAATCTTTGGCAGCAGGCAAGCAATAAAGGGCGCAAAAAATGTAGGGCAGCACATGTATCAAAAAAAATATACTGCTGATTTTACTGCTGAACTGAACCGATCCGTAAATAAAATCATGACTGTCTGGTTCAACCAACAACCTTGAGTGATAACGGAGATGAACAATGAATCGACTGGTTTTTCTTTTCCTTACTTTTTTTGCCATATCAATCACTCAATCCTGTGCCACAGGAACTAAATCAATGATGAGAGAAGATCCTTTAATCGGAAAAATAATTAATACCCAAACAAAGCAAACCGTAAATTTTGAGTTGCTGATCAAGGAGATCAGCAACTATGACGTGATCTATCTTTCTGAAAAACATAACAACCCTGACCATCACCATATCCAGCAAAGAGTCATCCACGCTCTGATTGAAAATGGATTAAAACCAACCATTGGATTTGAATTTTTTTCCATGGATAATACACCTGATCTGCTCAATTTTGTTGATTCCGGAAAAGTTGCACATCCCAAAAAAATAGAAAAAATCATCGAGGCTGACCTGAGAAAAAAACTGGGCTGGGATACCCAGTCAGATAAAATGTGGAAATACTATTTTGATCTTTTAAACATTGCAAAAAAAGAAAAACTCCAGGTGGCGGGGATTGATCTTCCAGCCACATTAAAAAAAAGGATCACACGGAAAGGAATCAATGGTATCAGTCCCCTTGAAAAAGAACAAATCTTCTCAACTCAATTGTCTGACAAGGCATACAAAGATTATATGTTTTCAATATTCAAAGCGGTTCACTGCGGCATGGGGCATGAAAAAATGCAGTCAAGACTGTATGGTACCTGGGTTGCAAGAAACGACAAAATGGCATCATCCATCACCAGGCTTTATTACCATGGCAAAGGCCCGATCGTCATCATTATTGGCGGCGGACATACCGAGTACGGACTTGGCGTGGTCAACAGGGTTACGGCTGTTGATAAGACCATAAGCCAGGTCAATCTTGCTTTAAGGGAAATCAGTGTAAACCCTATAAGCTTATCGGGATATCTTATCTCTCTGGATCTGGAAGGATTTAAAAAAGCCCCCCCGGCCGACTTTCTCTGGTTTACCCAGAGAGTCTCCTATGCAGATCCCTGTGAAGAATTCAAAGAATCTTTACAAAAAATGAAAAAGTCTTCAAAGAACTAAAAATCAATTGAATTTGTCTTGAACTACTATATATTGTAAGCTGCGTTTTATTAAATTCGATCAGGATATATTTTTGACCAATAACAGGAGATGATAGAGTGAAAAAAGAACAAACCCCGGGATTTAAAACGATTCTATTCTATTTTTTTTTATTGATTGTTTTTTGGACCTTTTCCGGATGTGCAACAATGAAAAAAGAGGAGTGTTTGACTGTTGACTGGTACAGTGTAGGTTTTGAAGATGGCACAAAGGGATATAAGGTTTCCCGCATCGGCAGCCACAGAAAATCCTGTGCAAAGTATGGGGTTATGCCGGACCTGCAATTATATCAAGAAGGGCGCTCGGAAGGGCTCTTTGAATATTGTACGCCGAATAAAGGCTTTCGTCTCGGTCTCAGAGGCCGCCCATATAATGATGTGTGCCGGGGGGAATTGAAAGGTCCGTTTCAGGAGGCATACAATATTGGTAAGGATATTTATTTTTTTGAACACGATATTTTGCAAGAGCAGAAAGACCTGGAGTTACTAAATCAAGAAATGGTTCAATTAAAGGACTTGTTAAAAAACAAAGAGGACGAACTCGGCAAAAATTGTACGGGTGCTAAAAAGTGCAAAAAAATACTGGGTGATATACGATCTTTAGATAAGAAAAAAAGAGGCTTGCGTTTTAAAATTATATCGAAAAAGAAATTAATTGCTCATATGAAACAAACCCTAGCAGATATGAAGCTTCAACCAATGAGATAGGTTGCCGTGCCTGTGGCAAGCCTGGTTTCTTTTTCATTATACAGATCTATTTTGGTAACTGCGATCCTGGAACCGGCCCGAATGATCCTGCTTTTGCAGTGAAACGCACTGCCTTTGCCCGGTCGCAAATAATCCACGCGCATATCGATGGTGGCTGAGGACATCAGTTTTTTTTCAATGACATCAAGGGATTTGCCTTCATGATATTTTGCACAGGATAATAGTGCACTAAGCCCGCCGGTCAAATCAATAACAGAGGCTGTCACACCTCCATGAAGGATTCCAAAGGTTGGATTACCAATCAAATCCTTTGTCATGATAAAACTTGTGACTGCCTGGCAGGTTTCATAATCCAAAAGATCAATATCAATGCCCAGAACCTTGTTAAACGGGAGCATATCAAGATAATATTCTTTTATTTTTTCAAGAACAGATTCTATCATGGCAATTTATTTCCTATTTTCGTTTCAAGACACCCAGAGTTTTTGTCATTTCAAG
>JAGLNZ010000659.1 GCA_023139225.1 Desulfobacula sp.
GAAATATATGATTTAACTTTTAATTTTTTCTCTTTCTGCTTTGCCTGCCAAAGATCATAATGCGCCTGCTGTATCAACCAGCTTTCTGCACTCCCGCCAAATGCCTTTGATAATCGTATAGCCATTTCCGGAGATATCCCAAACCTTCCATTCAGCAAGGCTGAAAGAGTCTTGCGGGATACCCCAAGCCCTTTTGCTGCCTCAGTAACTGTCAATCCAAGAGGTTCAATACAAAATTCTCGTATTGCTTCTCCCGGATGTGGTGGATCGTACATAACCATTTTATAATCCTCATTTTAAAATTAATGATAGTCGTCGTAATTTACATCAACGACGTTGTTATTTTCAAAACGAAAAAAAATCCGCCAATTACCGAACACGGTAACCGCCCGAAAATCATTCAAATCACCTTTCAACGGGTGGAGTCCGAGGCCGGGCAAATTCATGTCATCCTGAATTTGGCTTGCATCAAGTCTTGCGAGTATAAGCCTTAACCGTTTTACATGATCAGGGTTAACACCTTTATGATTTCCAGTTTCGAAAAACTTTTTTAATCCTTTGTGTTTGAAAGATTTAATCATGGCCTATAGTGTAACCCACCTATGGTCAGGTGTCAAGCCATCTTTATGTCTCAACATATGATACATTAATGCTTCACGGCTCTAACATCATGAAACAAATGTGCCGGGGCGTATCCGTGTCAATTTCGCTGAAATTATTGTTTAAATAATTTTCCTAAATATTTCAAAACACCCTTGTCATAAGCCAATGAATCGTTTATTGTATTTCTATCCATCTGTCTCAATATTTATTTTAATTTAACTTTTCTTTTCTGGCATATTAATTGCTATTTTTAGACTAAAGAAATTTAAATAAATAAAGAATCAAGCCAAAAACAACAATTTAAGGTATGGCTGATGAAATCTGGTATTCTTAATACTGAAAAGAAAAATAATTTAATAAAAGCGGTCAATAGTATCTATACATTTTATCGTGATGGTTTTAGAGGAATGGTTCTTGGGAAAAAACTGTGGAAAATCATTCTGATAAAACTTTTTGTGATGTTTGTGATTCTGAAACTATTTTTCTTCCCCAATTTTTTAAATACAAAATTTCAAACCGATGAAGAAAAAGGCAATTATGTTCTTGAACAAATTACAAGGAGCGCTTCCTTAAACAAACTGGAATGATCTCTTTAATAAAAAAATAAATTTTATTTAACCCAATTTTATTAACAGGAGGAAAAACCATAATGATGGATATTGATTTGACTATGGTGAACTGGGCCAGAGCACAATTTGCTCTTACCGCCATGTATCACTGGATATTCGTACCGTTAACGCTGGGACTTTCTTTTTTATGTGCCTTTTTTGAATCTATTTATGTGCGTACGGGGAATAAAGAATGGCGGGCCATTACAAAATTCTGGATGACGTTGTTTGGAATCAATTTTGCCATTGGCGTTGCAACGGGAATTATACTTGAATTTGAATTTGGAACAAACTGGTCCAATTATTCATGGATAGTCGGAGATATTTTCGGGGCACCCCTGGCCATTGAGGGAATTTTTGCATTTTTCCTTGAAGCCACTTTTTTTGC
>JAGLNZ010000066.1 GCA_023139225.1 Desulfobacula sp.
ATTTCTTTTTCACGGATTTTGCCTTTATATCAAGGATGCTTTTTGACGGTCTTACAAGAGCTGCACTTGCCACAAGGCCTGTAAGTTCATCAACGGCATAGAGTGTTTTCTCAAGATTGGTTTCAGGTTTCACATCCGTACATATTCCAAAGCCATGACTGATAACCGCCCGGATATAGTCTTCAGGCCAATTGTGCTCTTTGAACAATTCAATACATTTATGGCAATGCTCGTGGGGAAACATTTCATAATCAAGGTCATGCACCAAGCCTATGACCCGCCATTTTTCCTCATCTTCACCAAAGCGTCGGGCAAAATGGCCCATCACAGCTTCAACAGCAAGGGCATGCCGGATTAACCCTTCTTTTTTATTATATTTTTTTAATAACTCCCAGGCATCCTCTCTGGTCGGGACATACGTACTCATGGCAAATCCTTTAATTACATTGCATTTTTTGACCGATATAGTAAGATCTTCATTATCTTTAAATTATTAATAAGTCAACTTTTATGATCTCCAATAGTTTTAATATAAAATCTATTTTTAAAGATGATAAAGATGTCCTTTTCTTCTGGCAGAAGAAAATCTTTAAATGTCTTTTTTTAATCCTTTTAATCATTGGTATTGTCCCCTATCTCTTAAATTGGAAATTTGCATTTTTCTTTTTATGTACTACAGTAACCCTTTCTCTGGCAGTTTTAATCAAAGCCCTGGAAATTTCAGACCGGGAATTTAACCGCCTGACAAAAAACACCACTGATATCATATCGACATTAAACAGACAAAAAAAAGCCTGGGAAGAAGAGCAGCAAGAGCTCAAGACAAAGCTTATAAAGGCAGAAAAATTAAAAAACCTGGGAATATTAGCTGGAAGCGTTGCCCATGATCTGAATAACATTCTCTCGGGAATTGCCACATATCCCGAGGTTCTTATGATGGATGAAGATCTTGATCCAAAAATCAAACAGGGCTTGAACATAATTAAGGATTCCGGTCAAAAGGCGTCTGCCGTTGTGAGCGACCTGTTAACCATCTCCCGTGGTTCCAGTGCGGAAATGGAAATCATCAACATCAATTCTATTATAGACCGCTATGCGTCTGCCCATGATTTTGACAAAATCAAACAAGCCTATCAACAGGTAAAAATAGAAATCATGACGGAACCGGAGCTATTGAATATCAAGGGATCATATATTCATATTGAAAAAACGATCATGAACCTTGTCTTAAATGCAGTGGAAGAAGTTTCCGGCAGACAAGACGGTCATGTTCTTATCACAACCTCCAACAGCTATGTTGATCCCTCCAATCCCGGGTATGAAGATATTGTTCAGGGTGAATATGTCATTTTAAGTGTGATTGATAATGGTTCGGGCATTGATAAAAAAAATCAAAAAAAAATATTTGAACCCTTTTTTACAAAAAAAGAAATGGGGAAAAGCGGTACGGGACTGGGTCTTGCTATTGTCTGGAATGCGGTTCAGGATCATAATGGATTTATTAATGTGACTTCCAAGAATAAGGGAACAAAATTTGATCTGTTGTTTCCTGCAATCCGCAGGGAAATACCGCAAAAGCCAGACCCCGGTTCTCTTAACGAAATCAAAGGCCAGGGCCAGATGATTCTGATTGTTGATGATTTAAAAGATCAACAAAAAATAGCCTTAAGTATTCTTGAAAACCTTGGATACCAGGCAAAAGCGGTTGATAACGGATATGATGCCGTAGCATTTATTAAAAATAATCCTGTCGACCTTGTTATTCTAGATATGATTATGGCCCCCTCCATCAGCGGCCTTGAAACCTATAGAATGATAAAAAAAATAAATCCGGGCCAAAAAGCCATCATTGCCAGTGGATATTCCGAGTCCGAAGATGTATTAATGGTTCAGGATCTTGGGGCGGGAAGTTTTGTCAAAAAGCCATATACCATACTGGACATGGGAATTGCCGTTAAAGAGGAGCTGGAAAAATAGTGGACATATTAAAAACAAAACCTGAGATGCAGGAATGGTCAAAAAACAAAAAAAAAGAATCAAAAACCATATGTTTTGTCCCTACCATGGGATATTTGCACCAGGGACATATTTCCCTGATGGAAAAAGGCAAACCCCTGTGTGATTCACTTGTACTCAGCATCTTTGTTAACCCGACTCAATTTGGACCCAATGAGGATCTGGACTCTTATCCTTCAGACATTGAAAATGATCTTGCCCTTGCTAAAAAGGCCGGGGTAACCGCAGTCTTTTTACCCAATAAACAAAACATCTATCCTGAAAACTATCAGACAGAAATCAGCCTTCAATACCTCCCAAATTTTTTATGCGGAAAATCCAGGCCTGTTCATTTTGCAGGGGTTGCAACCGTGGTCACCAAATTGTTTAATATCGTTATGCCCGATGTCGCCGTATTTGGGCAAAAAGATTATCAGCAGCTTCAAGTTATTCGACAACTTACCCTGGATCTGGATTTTAACATCAAGATTGTAGCAGGAGATATCATCAGAGAAAAAGACGGTCTTGCAATGAGTTCCAGAAATGCCTATCTTTCCAAGTCTCAAAGAACCAGTGCCTTAAGTCTTTCCAAGTCATTGCGCCTGGCCGGAAAATTAATTGCCAGGGGAGAAAAAAATCCTGTGGCCATCAGAAATGAGATAGAAACGTTTATTCAATCGTTTCCTGAAACAAATATAGAATATATTTCATTTTGCAATCCCGCAACCCTTGAAGATATTGACAACATAGAAAATCAGGTCTTACTGGCAATCGCTGTTAAACTGGGAAAAACAAGATTAATTGACAATGCCCTTATTGATCCTTCACAATAATAATCCTGCATTCTTTTAAAAAGGTATGACGCTCTGTTGCTTTTTCCAACAACCTGTAATCCGACATACTGATAACAATGGCAGTATTGAGTTTTCCTTCTTTACGAAGTCCCTTGAAAATCAGGGGATGATTGCCGATTCTCTCGTCCCTTATTGCCTGTTCCATACTGCAAAGATATTTGCAGACACCATTTTGAACCGCAAACTCCCTGCTGATATAAACACAAGAATATATGTCATGGCCCTGCTCACTGATAATCAAAGGATTAAGTACGGGTTCAACCCCAAGCCCTCTTGCATCAATGATCAAACCCGTGTAGATATTTTCTGACGCCATTTTAATATCAGCTTTGTGTATTTCAGGACTTATTTTGGATATCTGACGAATTTCTTCGGGTAATACCAATTGTAAAAAGCCGCCAAACATACTGGTTTCAATCGTTATCTCCACCGCAAGAGCAGAGGTATAATACAGTTTTGAAATGACGGCATCCCTTGCTGTTTTCTCCATACCCGCCAAAATAATATCATTTTTAGATGCATAAGCATCCACGCTCAATGCATTATTAATTTTTATTTGCTTTAAAATGTCTATAATCTGACAGTTTGCATCAGCCCTTGCCGATCCGGGAACCGATGCATGGGATGATTCAGTGTTATTCTCAGGAGAGGCCTTGCCTATTGCACGGATATTGCCGGTACTCCAGTTTATTGAGCCATTTTCAAATTGGGTAATGCAATGATAACTTTTGGGCTGATCCTGATCTGCCATACAAAAGGAATAAAAAAAGATGACGATGATAATACAGCCACATGCCGGATACCTTCTATTGTGTCTCATATTCTTTTTTTGGCTTTGTTATTTTTTTTAAAAAACTGGATTCAATAAAGTCGGCTATCCCCTTGATATCTTCCAGCCCAAACAGAGGCACATCCGGTTTATAGCCTGAATTTGTGACAAATGCGATTAAATTTTCATCCTCCATACAAAGCGGATTTTTGTGCACACTCTCTGTCCTGAAAATTTCTATTTTTGGAAGATGTTGTTTTTTAAATCCTTCTGCTAAAATGATATCCATATCTTCAAGATAAGACCTCATCTTTTCAAGATAACTTGTCTTGTCATCTTTAACCAGGGCAATTTTATCTTCCGAAATAACAAGAGTGGCCTTTGCTCCTGCTTTTTTGTGACGCCAGCTGTCTTTGCCTTCTTTATCCATTTCAAACCCGTCATGGGCATGTTTTACCGATCCTATTTTGTACCCTCTTTGTGTCAGGCGGGCGATCAATTTTTCAAGAAGCGTGGTCTTGCCGGAATTGGATTTTCCTACAATGGTAATAATTTTTGTCTTCATATTTTTTGTCTTCACAGCCTTTTATTAATTTTTAATAAAAATAGTGTTGGAAACAAAGAAAGTCAAGGTTGCTGAAAAGCTCAAGCCACGGCAATCGCATATAAAAGGAAAAAGTGTCTTAAAAAAATACAAATTTTAAAAGACTGGACTGGAGATTGAAGCCATTGGTATTTTTATGAGTTTTACTCGTCATCATTGATATCATTAAGACTCGCACGGGGAAAATCCATTTTTAAGTAATTGTTAACTGGGTCGTTCACGTTATAGTACGTACCACCGTATTGATGCTGACCACCAAGCACTACTTTTGGAAGCTGTCGCTCAATTTTAAATTTTGCTCGTGGGTGTATATACCATAAACCCTCGCTATAAATTTGTTGTAAAATTATCAACAAACCACATCTGCTCTGACCATTTTCTTTTCTAAAGAGAAGAGAAATGATTCTGTCCCTTTGCTCAAATTTGTTATGTGACTTTTGTTATCAATAGTTATTTGGACAGATTTTTCCGTTCTTCGTCAAAATCAGCATGTTCAAGTGCAATCTGCCTGAATTGATCTTCTAACTCCAAAAAGGCATCTACCATATCCGGATCAAAATGTTGCCCTTTACCATCTGTAATAATTGTAACAGCTTTGTCGTGGGGAAAAGGCGGTTTATAGATCCGTTTGCTGATGAGAGCATCATAGACATCGACGATGGCCATTAAACGGCCCGGGATTGGGATTTCTTTATACTTCAGGCCATGGGGATATCCTGTACCATC
>JAGLNZ010000660.1 GCA_023139225.1 Desulfobacula sp.
TTGCCTGAAGTTTTCCTTTTTTTATCCAGTTGGTGACCGTGTTCCTGTGAACATTCAGGTGTTTGGCAATGGTCCCGACTTTAAACATCAGCATGATACAGACTTTCCTTTGAGATGGTTTGCAATCCAAATTACTATACTAAATAAATCCTTTTCGTCAACCAAGACATTTGATTTATCAATACAGATTACAAAATAGATTGATATTATCTTTTTTATTGACAATAAAAATCGAACATTATATTCATAATAAATCATTTTTGGCACAATGTAAAGTTGGCACACTTTGCACAAACAAAACGCTCCCGCTAAATACAGGGAGCTTATAAATATAGTATTTATGGAGTAATGATTGATTAGTTTTTAACAGCATCAAGGAGGTGCCCGTGAAAGACGAACAAAAGTTGCTTGATGAGCAACAAAAGAAAACAGGGGTTTCCAGAAGAAATTTTTTGAAAACCGTTACTGGAACAGCTGCCGGAATCGGTATTTCTCAGGTGTTCAATCCCGCCCTTGTTTCAGCAATGAAAAAAGCCCTTGAAACCCATCCGGTTCTCTGGATCCAGGGGCAAGGCTGCTCCGGTTGTTCCGTTTCCCTATTGAACAACGTTGATCCGGCTATTGCCGATGTACTTCTCAAAGTTATCAGCCTTCAGTTCCATCCAACCGTAATGGCAAGTGAAGGTGAAACTGCCCTGGAAAATCTTTACAAGATTGCAGAAGAGTACAAAGGTAAATTCTCTTTGGCGGTTGAAGGTTCCATTCCAATGGCTGCAGATGGAAAATACTGCATTATTGGTGAACTTAACCACAAAGAAATCACTATGGTTGACCTTGTAAAAGATCTGGGCGCAAAAGCAGGAAGTGTTCTTGCTATAGGAACCTGCGCTGCTTATGGCGGAATTCCGGCGGCGGAAGGCAGTGAAACCGGTGCAACCGGTGTAATGGAGTTCTTTAAAACCTATGGCATTAAAACCCCGGTTGTTAATATACCCGGGTGTCCTTCTCATCCTGACTGGATTGTCGGATCAATTGTTCATCTGCTCACAAAAGGTATCCCTGAACTAGATGATGACGGACGTCCGGTTATCTTCTTTGGAGAAAATATCCATGACAATTGTCCGCATATAGATGAGTATGATGCCGGTGAAATGTCTGAAAAATTCTCTGATCCAAAAGGCTGCCGTATGGATCTTGGTTGTAAAGGTCCGGATACATATGCTGACTGTTACAAGCGTAAATGGAACAGCGGCATGAACTGGTGTGTGGACAATGCGGTCTGCATTGGTTGTGTTGAACCCGGATTCCCGGATTCAGCATCACCTTTCTATGAACCCTCATAACACAAATATCCGAAACTTTTAAACCTGAGGAGGTTTTATTATGGCAGGCTGTAAACCACAAGCTGCCCCGGTCGCGGCCGGGAAAAAAATCAAGGTTTCCATTGATCCTATCACCAGGATTGAGGGTCACCTTAAAGCAGAAGTTGAAGTAAAAGACGGTGTTGTCGTTGATGCTAGAATACATGGCGGCATGTACCGTGGTTTTGAACAAATATTAACCGGCAGGGACCCAAGGGATGCTACCCAGATTACCCAGAGAATCTGCGGTGTATGCCCGACTGCCCACGCTACTGCGTCTTCACTTGCACTTGATGATGCATTTAATGTCAAACTCACCAAAAACGGCAGAATTGCAAGAAACCTGATTTTGGGTGCCAATTTCCTTCAATCCCATATTCTTCATTTCTATCATCTTGCAGCCCTGGACTATGTCAATGGTCCTGATGTTGCTCCTTTTGTCCCCAGATACGCCAACAATGATGTCCGTGTATCAAAAGACATCAATGACATTGCTGTCGGCCAGTATCTTGAAGCCCTTGAAATGAGAAAAATCTGCCATGAAATGGTAGCACTTCTTGGCGGCAAAATGCCGCATGTTCAGGGCGTTGTTGTTGGTGGAACCACAGAGATTCCAACCAGGGAAGCGCTCAATGCCTACGCAGAACGTTTCAAAAAAGTCAGAAAATTTATCATGGAAAAATATATCCCCATAGTTTACCTGCTCGCAGGTCCCTATGGTGATCTTCTTAAAACAGGCGGCGGCTATAAAAACTGTGTGGCATGGGGTGTATTCCCAATGGACGATGCAGGCAACACACTATTGAAAAGAGGTGTTGTCACTGACGGCAAAGATTATCCGGTTGATCCGGCCCTTATCAAAGAATATGTAAAATATTCCTTTTTTGATGACTCCACAACGGGCTTGAATCCTTCCGAAGGAAGAACGATTCCTGATCCTTACAAAGACGATGCATACAGTTTTATCAAAGCACCCAGATACAACAACAAACCCCATGAAGCAGGTCCGCTTGCAAGAATGTGGGTCACCAATCCTGAATTATCTAAAATCGGCCAGGAAAAACTGGGCGTTAAAAAAATGCGTGATATTGGTGATGCAGCATTCTCTATTCTTGGAAGACATGTTGCAAGAGCGGAAGAAACCGCTATTGTTGCTGATGCTGTTGAACAATGGCTTTCAGAAGCCGTCCCCGGCAAAGAGACCTTTGTTCCTGCTCCAATTCCGGATTCAGCACATGGTCTTGGACTTACAGAAGCGCCTCGTGGTTGTCTTCTTCACTACGTTGAAATTAAAGACAAAGTGATTGCTAATTATCAGATCACTTCAGCGACCATCTGGAATGCCAACCCAATGGATGACATGGGCCAGAGAGGACCAATGGAGCAGGCGCTTATTGGTATTCCGGTTCCTGATCCTGAAAACCCGGTGAATGTGGGGCGGCTGATCCGCTCCTTTGACCCCTGACTGGGTTGTGCCGTCCACGTGCTGGACGCAGACACTGGTAGAAAAATTAAAGTAGAAATTCCTTTATAATTTAAACTGATTTTTACTAAAAACATAAGAGGGGATGAGATTTTTCATCCCCTCTTATGTTTGCATTAATTTGTTTTTTTTGGTATCAGCTATATTTTAAATTGTAATAAATGGAAATTTAAATCAAAATGAAAAAATTATTAGTTTTGGGTGTGGGCAATATCCTTATGATGGATGAAGGAGCCGGTGTTCACGCCATTCGTGAATTCTGGAAAGAAAAAGAGAATTACGATGAAACCCTGGTTGATTTTATAGACGGGGGAACCTTTACCCAGGATATATTTTACCTGTTTGAAGAGTATGAACAAGTCCTGGTTTTGGATATTGTCAGGGCAGGGCATGAGTCGGGCACCATTTACAGCCTTGATGAAGATGATCTTGTGAAGAATGAAAAACAGATGCTGTCACTCCATGATGTCGATCTTCTGGACTCCCTTGACATGGCCCAGATGAGGGGCCACAGGCCCAAGTTAAAAGTGGTTGGTATTGAACCTGACAAGATTAACTGGGGGACCCAGATGACCCCTGTTCTTGTCAAAGCCCTTCCGTCATTCGTGCAAGTGGCAAAAAAACAGATAGAAAAACTTCTGGAATAAAAACAATCAATTCATTTTGAGAAATCAATGAAAACCCAGCTTTTAGACCGGTTCATAGCGTATGTAAAAATCGACACCCAGTCAGATGAAAATTCTGAAACCGTGCCCAGTACGGACAAACAATTTGATCTGGCAGAACTTCTTGTCAAAGAGCTGACCCAAATGGGCCTTGATGCGGTTGAACTTGATGATCATTGCTATGTCTATGCCAAATTGGATTCAAATATTCCCCGGGATCACCCGGTCTTTCAAAAAGCACCGAAGCTAGGATTCCTTGCCCACATGGACACCTCTCCTTCCGTAACCGGAAAAAATGTCAATCCCCAGATTATAAAGGGTTACCGTGGTGGCGACATTAAGTTAAATGACGCCTTCACTATTACGGACAGGGAAAACCCCGTATTAAAAAGATCCATTGGACATACGATTATCACAACTGACGGGACAACCCTTTTAGGTGCTGACGATAAATCCGGCATTGCCATCATAATGACGGTTGTGAACCACTTGAAAAACAATCCTTCAATCCTTCATCCGGATATCAGGATCGGATTCACACCGGATGAAGAGATCGGCAGGGGTGCATTACATTTCAATCTTGAAAAATTTGATGCTGATTTTGCCTACACAGTTGATGGCGGCCCGGCCGGTGAAATTAATAATGAAACTTTCAGTGCTGATGCAGCCGTTATTTCTATTAAAGGAAGGGATATTCATCCAGGGGAAGCCAAAGACATCATGGTAAATGCCCTAAAGGTTGCCGCCGATATTATATCACTTTTACCCAAAGACATGACCCCTGAAACCACTTCTGATAAAGAGTCCTTTATCCATCCCCATTTCATGGAAGGACAGGTTGGAGGTGCCACAATAAAACTTTTGCTGCGCGCATTTGATACCCAGACTTTAAAAAAACAAAAAAACACCCTTAAACAAATTATTTCAAAGGTCAGGACAGGTTATCCAAATGCATTGATTTCACTTGAGATATCAGATACCTACCGGAATATGAACAAGACCCTCGAAACCGTCCCCCATGTGTCCCGATATCTTGAAGAAGCCGTTAAAAGGACGGGACTTGAGGCAAAATGGGTTCCTGTAAGGGGTGGAACCGACGGATCAGGTCTTACCGCCATGGGATTACCCTGCCCCAACATCTTTACCGGCGGTTATAATTTCCACGGTCAGACCGAGTGGATCTCCCTGAATGTCATGGAAAAATCCTTTGAAACCCTTCTTAAGCTGATACAGGTTTGTATTGAAAAGGCCTGAATCTCTTTAACTTAACAAATTCTTGGAAGCTGTTCGCCTGACAGCATATCAATGATTCTCAAGCCGCCAATATTGGTCTGCAAAAAGACCTTGCCGGGATCTTTGTCTATGACTTCACCTATTATTACTGCATCTTTACCAAACTCATCCTGCTGAATAATCTCAAGTATTTTTTGTGCGTCCTTTTGTGGCACAAAAGCAATCAATTTGCCTTCATTGGCGATATATAAGGGATCAAACCCCAACAGCTCACAGACCCCCTGAACAGGCCCTCTTATGGGCAGAGACTGCTCATCTATTTTAATGGATACCTTAGATTGTGATGCGATTTCATTTAATGTAGTGCCAAGGCCTCCCCTTGTGGGGTCACGAAGCACATGAACATCACAATTGGACTGGATAATGGACTGCACCATCTTGTTTAACGGGGCTGAATCGGTTTTGATATCAGAATCAAACTTTAAGCCTTCCCTTGTACTTAAGACTGTAATCCCGTGATCTGCCAGGGTACCGCTGATGATGATCTTGTCTCCGGGTTTTGCATTGCTTCCGGAGACATTCACATTGGGAGGAATCACTCCGATACCGGAGGTATTAATAAATATCTTGTCTGCTTTGCCCTTGGGAACAACCTTGGTATCACCGGTTACAATCTTGACCCCGGCCTTTTTAGCAGCAGCGGCCATGGTTTCAAGGATGAGTTTAAAATCTTTTATGGGCAGTCCTTCTTCAAGAATCAGGCCCACGCTGATAAACTCAGGGTTGGCACCGCACATGGAGATATCGTTTATTGTCCCGTTTACAGCCAGATCTCCTATATTCCCGCCGGGAAAAAAGATGGGGTCCACCACATAAGAGTCTGTAGAAAAGGCAAGCTTTGTGCCTTTAACATCCAGAACCGCCCCGTCATCCTGTTTTGATAATTCAGGATTTTCAAACAACGGCAGGATGATATCGGAAAACATTGAATGGGAAACTTTTCCCCCGGAACCATGATCTAATAATATTTTTTCTTCAGTCATTTTTCTTCCTGTTCTTCTATCTAACTATATCTGTAAAATGCGGCACAAGACCCTTCACTTGAGACCATACAGGGGCCCACAGGATTCATGGGAGTGCATTTTTTCTTATAAAGGACGCATTCTTCCGGTGTTTTCAACCCCATGAGAATTTGTCCGCAGGCGCAGCCTTTTGGTTCAGGTACATCGGGCATATCCATCGCAAATTTTATGGCGGCATCAAACCTTTGATACTCTTTTTTCAATTCCATGCCGCTTGAGGGAATTTGTCCGATACCTCTCCAAGAGGCATTGCAAACCTCAAAGACCTGGTTCATGATCTGCTTTGCCTTAACATTCCCTGCATGGGATACTGCCCTTGGGTATGCATTTTCAAGGGCGGGTTTTCCCGCCTCATTCTGCTGAATTAAAAGCAGAATGGCCTGTAAAATATCAATGGGCTCGAAACCTGCAATCACGGACGGTATATCATATTTTTCAAATGTGCCCCTGTAGGCATCAGTTCCCGTAATCACAGAGACATGACCCGGAAGGATAAATCCGTCAATCTGAACCCCATCTGTTTCCATCAAGGCGGCAAGGGCCGGTGGTGTAAGTTTATTGGCCGAATAAATAGAAAAATTATCTAGTTTTCCCTCGATGCCCATGAGAATACCGGCTGCAATGGTGGGAATGGTTGTTTCAAACCCCACGCCGCAAAACACGACTTCTTTATCCTTATTTTCCCTGGCAATATTGACAGCGTCAAATACCGAATAGACAATTCTCACATCAGCCCCGCAAGCTTTTTCCTTTGTAAGGCTTGAACTTGATCCCGGCACTTTCATAAGATCGCCAAAGGTTGTCACAATCACGTTCTTAACCCTTGCAAATGCCACAAAAGCATCAATATCCTTCTGGGCGGTCACACAGACAGGACAGCCAGGGCCTGAAAGCAGCGTGATCCCTTTGGGCAGGACACTTCTGATACCATGTCTGAAAATGGATGTAGTATGGGTTCCGCAGACCTCCATCAGTCTTAATTTTTTTTTACTGACAGAATGAATTTTTTTTACAAGATCCCTTGCAAGCGTTCCATCCCTGTATTCTTCAACGTATTTTAAAGCCATATTTCAACCTGTTTTTTAATTGGCCTCCAAAGCAGCAGCAACCACTGCCTGACCTAATGAAATTCCACCATCTCCTGTTGGGACCTTTGTGTGTGTATATACCTTAAGATTATTTTCTTCAAGGGTCCTGATCATTGAACTTAAGATATAATCATTATTAAACACACCCCCTGAGAGAACAGTTTTTCTGATACCTGTTTCTTTGCTCACTTTTATGGCTGCACATGAAAAAGCCTTAACAATTGTATTGTGGAACTTTGAACTGATTTGGCCTAAAGATTCATCCACGCTTAAATCCTCTGCAATCTGCCGGATACAGGCCATCAAATCAATTTCAAAGGATCTGTCTTCTTCATTGTTTTCACATTGAATAATATCAAACCCATAGACACCATGAGTCAACTCTTTGTCAGTAATAAATTCCAGCTCCATGGCAGCCTGACTTTCATAGGAAATTTTGTGCCGAATACAAAGCAGGGAGGCAACAGCATCAAACAGCCTTCCTGTACTTGATGTCAAAGGAGAATTTAAATTTTTATCCATCATTTGGCATACAAAGGACAGGTTTTCTTTTTCCATCTCTTTAATAAAGGGAATATCCAAAGCAAAAAAATCAGTTCCAAAGGCCTGATAAAGAACTGAAACTGCCATGCGCCAGGGTTCCAGGACCGCTGCATCACCGCCCGGCATTTTAATATAGGAAAGGTGTGCTTTTCTTTTAAAAGCGCTTTGTGTTGCCAGAAAAATTTCCCCGCCCCAGATATGGCCGTCTGTTCCATAGCCTGTGCCATCAAGGGTTATGGCAATGACTTCTTCGTCAAGATCATTTTCAGCCATACAGGCCGCAGCATGGGCATGGTGATGCTGAACCGCCACCTTTTTTATATTCTTCTGTGCTTTGGCATAATTGGTGCTCATATAGCCGGGATGCATGTCATGAACGATGATCTCGGGTTGAATATCCAGGATATCTTTTAAATGATCAATGCTGTCCTGGAAAAAATCAAACACCTTCACATTATCAAGATCTCCGATGTGCTGACTTAAAAAGACATAATTATTCCGGGTCAGGCAGACCGTACTCTTAAGCCCTCCCCCACACCCCAGGACCTTTGGCATTTTTTTATTTAAAAAAACAGGCAAAGGAGCATATCCCCGGGATCGCCTTATAAATCTTGGCCTGCCCGCCTGAATCCTGGCAATGGAATCATCTGCCCGAAAATAAATATCCCTGTTGTGCAATAAAAAATAATCAGCAATATCACAGAATGCATCCAATGCGTCCTCATTATCAATGGAAAGCGGTTCTCCTGACCGGTTGCCACTGGTCATCACAAGAACATCCGGTCCCTTTTCAAGCAGTAAATAATGCAATGGCGTATAGGGCAGCATGACCCCGAAACTTTTGTTCAAAGGTGACACATCCGGTGCAACTCCTTTAATATTCCCTTCCTTGATATTTTTCTTGTTTAAAAGGACAATGGGCCTGTGATAGGATTCCAAAAGTTTCTTTTCTTCGGGACTTACATGGACATGTTCAAACAAATGGGATGTGGATTGGGCCATCAGGGCAAAGGGTTTATGGGGGCGTGATTTTCTTTGCCTTAACGTTTTCACGGCCTCCTTGCTGGAGGCATCACAGGCCAGATGGAACCCGCCAAGGCCCTTTACCGCAACAATCTTACCTTGGCTCAAATATCGCGCTGCAAGGGTTACGGCCTCTTTTGAATCCGAATCGATCCTTTTACCCTTATTGTCTGTTAAAAAAACGTGTGGACCGCATTCAGGGCATGCGTTGGGCTGGGCATGAAATCTTCTGTTTAACGGATCATCATACTCCTGCTGACAGAGCGGACACATCTTAAATAGTTTCATGGATGTTTTAGGCCGGTCATAGGGGATATCCTCAATAATGGTATATCTTGGACCGCAATTGGTACAATTGATAAACGGATATTCATACCGCCTGTCGCAAGGATTTTTCATTTCAGCCAGGCAGTCCGGACAAATACTTACATCAGGGGAAATTAAAGTCGTGCGGCTGCTTGAAGACTTACTCTTCACAATTTGAAACAAAGAAAAATTTTGAAGCTTGGCATCAAAGGATTCAATCCTTGTCACCGAAGCAAGCAAAGGGTTTTTATCATAAATATCATTGGTAAAACTTTCAATATTTTTAAGCGTCCCTTCCACAATAACGAGCACACCGCCACAAGTATTGGAGACCTCACCTTTGAGATGATATTTTTTGGCCAGGACAAATAAAAAAGGCCGGAAACCAACACCTTGAACCACTCCGCTGATTTCCAGCCTTTTTGCTGCTATCGAAATTTTCATAAAAACTTATGGATGGTCGTTCAAACCATTTGCCTGCCGGGCATCTGCTGCAAGGATATTGCGCATGTCTTCCAGAGTTTGAAGCGCTGCCTCTTCATCAATCTTATTGATGGCAAATCCTGCATGGACAATGACATAATCCCCTATTTTTATATCATCCATAAGCATGATGCTGGTTTCCCGGATCACACCATCCACATCCACTTTGGCAATAGTATCATTGATTTCAATAATTTTGGACGGAACTGCTAAACACATATCTTTGTACCTATTCCTCTTAAATAATAAAAGGCTAATATAACACAAGATTTCGATTGGGCAAACTAAATTTTATTCACCTTATTTTACTCATGAGTCTTTATTCCAAAACAATTGATTAATAGTGTCTACATAAACCTTATTTGGGCATGGTTTGGAAAGATAGGCAATATTTTGATGCCTCTTCAATTTATCTATTGATTCCAAAAACTCCAGATTGCCGGAAATAAACAGGATGGGGGTTGTCTTGTCTTTTTTGCGGATCAGTTGATATACATCCATACCGTTCATTCTACCCGGAAGCTGGTAATCCAGGCTTACCAGGTCATATTTATTCCTGGAAAACAAATCAATGGCCATTTGTCCATTCATTGCAAGATCAACCCTGTGATTACAAGGACCCTGCGATAATATCCGGTATTGTACATTGGAAATTGCAGGCTCATCCTCTACCAGAAGAATATATTTTCCAGTCGCAAGTTGTGATTTTCGAAGGTTAGTTTTTCCCTTCCTTAATAATCTTTGCCTGATAACCGGTAAATGGATGAAAAAAGTTGTACCGATATTGACTTGGGATTTTAAAGTAACTTTCCCATTATGCTGTTCTATATATCTTTTTACATTGGACATTCCATAACCGGTTCCTTTTATATTTCGTGCATAAGAACCGGTTAAGTCATTACCACCTTTCAGTGTAAAAGAAGGTTCAAAAATATCCGTTATATTCTCCAGGGGTATCCCACACCCGTTATCCTCTATTTCAAAACAGATATGATTGTCATTGCAGGCGGTTCTGACAATTATTCTTGCATTTCGGGTTTTGCTCAAAGCATGAATCGAATTTTGCAGGAGGTTTACCAAAGCATGCTCTATCATTCCCGGATCAGCTAATAAATCCGGAAGCCCCTGGTGATATTCTTTGATCAGTTCAATCTCTTCCAGATCTTTTTTTAAAAGATTCATGGCAAAATCCATGACATCATTGATCTTCAAGAATTCATGTCTGGGTTCCTGATTTTTTGCAAAGGCGGTCAAATTTTTTGTTAAATTCTTACCCCGAATGGTTTGCCCGTATATTAACTCAAGTGTTTTTTTTATTTCCTCATCCCTGCAATCCAGAAGAGCAAGTTCCGTATTGCCCATGATAACGCCTAAAATATTATTAAAATCATGAGCCATTTTACCGGCAACTCTTCCCACCAGGGCATGTTTTTCCTGTTCTGCTGCAAGCTGATTTACCCTGTTCTTTTCAATTTGGGCAAGCTTTTTTTCAGTGATATCCCTCCAGGTGGTATGAATAACCTGATTGCCTTCTTCTTTCGAAACCACCGTTAATAAGACTTCAACCGGAAAAATATCTCCATTAGCTCTGACATGGTCCCATTCAAATCTATGGCTCCCGTTTTCAAAAGTAATCTCTATCATTTCAACGGCTTTTGTGAATGAATCTCTCCCATCGGGCTGAAACCTGGGCGACAGATCAGAAGGGTGTGTTTGAAGCATCAGTTCTTTGTTGTCATAGCCCAGCATATCAAGAGTTGCCTGGTTACAATCAATAAATTTCTGATTTTTGATGATGAGTAAGGCATCTTTGGATTTTTCAAACAATATTCGATATCTTTTTTCACTTTTATGCAATCTTTCTTCGGCCTGTTTCCGATCAATGGCCACTGCAATCTGGTCTGAGACGGAGATCAAAAGATCCAGATCTTTTTTTGTATAACACTCAGGATCTGTATAACTTTGTACGGTAACAACCCCTATGATTTCACCTTTGACCCTTAATGGAACCCCCATCCAAATGACTGGCACCGGGCCCCAGACGCCGTTTTGTGATGCTCTTTGCCGCAATTCTTCTTTTTTTAACAGTAAGGGGTTTTTTTTTAAGACAACCATCCCGGTTAAAGAATTATGGGTATCAAAGTCAGTGATCGGGCCGAAATCATCATCTTCAATGTCCACGTGATAGGGGAAAAATAATGTTTTTCCTTTTTGGTTCACCATGGCAATGAAAAAATTTGTAACATCCATCACCCGCCCCAATGAATGATGAATCAAACGATAGAGATCCTCAAGACTTGACGTTGTATTTACAGCATTTGCAATACCATAAAGGGTTTGAGTCACCTGATTTGCATACTGCAATTCATCTGTTTTTATATCTTTTTTCTGCACATTGAAGTTGCTCTGCTGTTTGATCATCTGTGTAAGTACCTTAAAAAATTATCAAAACAATTGTTGATTACCAATTTTATTTTACAATGGCAATACAAATCCAAACTAAGGATATTGGCAAGGCCGATTGTTCTGGGTGTACCTCCCTTCAAACGAGAAAGAACCCGCATGGGTATAGTAAAGATGCCCTTGCGAAAAACTTTAAAATGGCTTGACTTTTTTTGTTGCTCCTATCTTAATATTTCTTTGGAGACTGTTATTATGAAACTAACCATATATAAAAAAATGATG
>JAGLNZ010000661.1 GCA_023139225.1 Desulfobacula sp.
CCTATGGCTGGATACGGAAAAAAAGCATGGACTCAAGAAAATCTATCCGTGAAGTGGCGGAAGCGGTGATCCTTTCCAATGAAATTTTTAATGACGAGTCATCTTAATTTAAATACAATCTTTTTTATATCTCTTACCAGAATCCCCACTGGCCGGTAAAATAAACATATAAAGCCAGGGTTAAATTGGTTGTCCCATGTGCAATCATACAGGATAAGAGATCTTTTCTTATGATCCATAAAATGGATATCAATATGCTGTAAGCCACGGCAGCCGGCCACTCACAAGGCAGATGCCCTGCCGTAAAGGCAAGGGTTGAAATACCAATGGCCATGATACTCCAGGCTCCGGGCTTGACATTATTGATACTATTATTATCCAAAGCCTCATTTAAAGGAGAAGCAATTTTGTTGTTTTGCCTGTTGATATCCCATTGAAATGCCACGCGAAATATATACCCCCGAATAAACAATTCTTCAAAAACAGGAACAATTAATGAGGCTGAAAACAGTCTTAGAAAAAAACCTGAATTATTCCATGGTTCACCTGTAAGCTCTATAAAAGGGGCCATCAAAAGACACCAGATCACAAGACCTGCAATCCCGAAAACAATCCCGTAAAAAATTGAGCCCGATATCTTTTTGGGACCGGTGATGGGGGCATACCATTTCCAGGCCCAGTACAAAAGCAAAGGAACAATGATTATTTTCAGGATATAACTGATCTCAACCGGAATTCTGTCCTGGCTCAATGAGGCAATTCCAACATAGGCCAAATACGGCACACCATATGGCAAAAGCAAATCCCGGTTAGGAATTATTTTTAATTCTATATCTTGTTTTTTATTCAAAATTTTAATATCCGCAGCTTTTTGTTAATTCGTTTTTTTATCAACAATGAAATAAAAACTGATACATCACATAGCAAAAATTAATGGGTATTAACAACAATAATTTCCGGGTTTCATCCAGTCATTAAATACATCCTTTAAAAAATACTTGACATTTTTAGCAATAATTTTTAGGCTTAAATTTACCGCTAAATACAATGGCGTATTAGCAAGATTAGAAGAAAACAAAGGCGTTTTCCCAATATTACCGGGCGAAGGCCTTTTTTTATTTTAATTTTGGGAAGAAAAAATGAAAATTAATACCGAACCAAAACTTACGCTGTTCCACTGCTTAAACTCCTTTGAAGAAACCGCTTCAATGTTTGACGGTTGCGACGCTAAAACTATTAAGATGGCATGTTCCTCCATGACAAAGGACGTACACCTTTTAAGGGCCTTTGAAGCGGGAGCAGATGCCGTCCTGGTACTGGTATGCCATGAAAAAGGCTGCCGGTATGCCCAGGGAAGTATGTGGGCTAAAAAACGAGTTGATTATGTAAAAACCATTCTGGATGATATCGGAATGGACGGCAGACGATTGAACATATTCAACACAACCGCAAAAGATAGCGGGTCGATTAAAGATATTATTCAAAACACGATATCTCAGCTTGAAACAATCGGCCCGAATCCTGCTTTAAATCATTTTAATTAATACCATCCCCATTGATGTTATTATAAAAAGCCCGGATTTAGAGCAAGGCAATTTTTTTTAATTTATTGGTTTCATTGTGCATCACTCCCCTGATCAATGAAACTAAAAATAAATTAAAACTTTCGCCTTGCTTTAATCCGGTCTTTTCTCAACCACGTTCAAGAAATGGAGTACAAAATGATAACCGCCAGTCAAAAACCCATAAATGAGATTATTGAACTTCTAGAACCTTATAAAAAGATTTTAATTCTAGGCTGCGGCACCTGTGTCAAGACATGCTTTGCCGGTGGTGAAGACGAAGTTGCAGTCCTTGCATCCGCCCTTCGGCTCAGTTTTAAAAAAATGGTAAGACCCATTGAAATAGAAGAGATGACCATAGAGCGCCAATGTGAAAATGAATTCATCCAGGAAGCATCCTCCAGCATTGCCAGAAATGATGTTATCCTTTCCCTTGCCTGTGGTGCCGGGGTTCAGGCCATGGCAAAACGGTTTTCCAAAGAAGTGGTATTGCCGGGCTTGAATACGACGTTTATCGGCATACAGGAAAGTTCCGGTATTTTTACTGAAGAATGTTCAGGATGCGGAGACTGCAGCCTTGCAACATTCGGAGGCGTATGTCCTGTTACCCGGTGTGCCAAAAAATTGTTAAACGGCCCCTGCGGCGGTTCCCAGAACGGTTTTTGCGAAATTGATCCGGATACTCAATGTGCATGGCACCTGATTATTGAACGGCTGACAACCTTAGGCCAACTGGATAATCTGAAAACCTATATCCCTCCAAAAAACTGGAATACCAGTCTTTGTGGCGGGCCAAGAAAATTGATCAGGGAGGACCATATCATATGAAAACCTATAGCAACCTCCATGAAAAACTAGCCAGCGGTGAATTTGTGGTAACAGGGGAATGCGGCCCCCCAAGGGGTGCAAACAAAGAGGTGATTGATAAAAAAATCAACCTGCT
>JAGLNZ010000662.1 GCA_023139225.1 Desulfobacula sp.
GTTTGAGCGAGGAACGAACGAGTTTTTGCCGTTCAATGAAAGACCTTTGAGAACTTTAAAAAATTATTCAGGCTTTAGGGTGGATAAGATAACCTGGATTGGAACGGGTTGGTGCAAATATCCAGTTTGCAATGGTCCAGGGTTTACAAAGAGGGTGCATGGTCTTATATTATCCAAAAAGCAACCCAAACCTAAAAAAAATACGGAGCAAACCATTGAAACAGATCATTGTTCTTGCAACCAGAAACAAGGGAAAGACAAGAGAAATCAGAGAACTTTTAAAAGGCTTTCCCATTGATATCAAAAACCTTGATGATTTCGGCCCCATCCCTGAGGTTATTGAAGATGGAGAAACCTTTGATGACAATGCATATAAAAAAGCCTCATTTACAGCAAAAATATTAGGGTATCCTGCCATGGCTGATGACTCCGGGCTTTGTGTTGAAGCACTTGACGGAGCACCAGGGGTGTATTCTGCCAGATATGCCGGAAAAAATGCAACAGATGCGGACAATGTTAATAAAATGCTGGATGAGTTACAAGGCAAAGAGAATCGGAACGCAGCTTTTAAATGTGTGATTTCCATAGCCGTTCCCACAGGCGCCGCACTAACCTATGAAGGAGAATGTAAAGGCGTTATCACTAAAGAAGCCTTTGGTGACAATGGCTTTGGATATGATCCGCTCTTTTTCTATCCTGAATTGAATAAAACCTTTGCCCAGCTGACCATTCAAGAAAAAGGGCGGGTCAGCCACCGGGGCAAGGCGTTAAAAGAAATTGCAGATGAAATCGATAAAATCATTGAGTGGATTGATATTATAATGCCAAAATTTCAACCGGCTGAATACAAAGAGGATAAATCATGACACCATCATCTTTTAAAGATCTTGTCAAAGAAAACAGATCCTGCCGACGGTTTGATAACACCCATAAACTTGACGAAAAAACATTAAGACAACTGGTTGAACTTGCCAGGAACTGTGCCTCGGCTGCCAATATGCAGCCCTTGAAATATGTGATCTGCCGTGACGAACAAAAAAATGCAGAAATCTTTTCCTGCCTTGGCTGGGCCGCATATTTAAAAGACTGGAAAGGCCCTTCAAAAGAAGAAAGACCTTCTGCCTACATTGTTATCATGGGGGACCACAATATTTCAGACAAATTCTGGTGCGACCATGGCATTGCAGCCCAGACCATACTTCTGGGTGCACGATCCATGGGCCTTGGCGGATGCATGTTTGGTTCCATTAATATTAAAAAGCTTAAAGCATCTGTAAATATCGGCGATCACCTGGAAGTCAAACTGGTAGTGGCCCTGGGCAAACCCGTTGAAAAAATCCAGATTGATGAATTAAATGAAAATGGGGATATCAAATACTGGCGAGATGAAAATCAGGTTCACCACGTCCCGAAAAGAAACCTTAACGATATTATCATTGGTTCATGGTAAAACAAAAAAAAATTCTTCTTGTAAATCCTGTATGCCTGGATGCAAGGATTACCGGGGAAGACGTCCATATCGTTCCCATAGGGCTCTACTATATTGGAGCACTTTTGATCGAAAACGGCTTTGACACAAGAATCATCAACCTGGCAGCTGGCAGGGATGACCCTGTTAAAGCATTTAAACATATGGTTGCAGCCGAACACCCGGATGTTATCGGGTTTTCAGTGACCAACCCGAACCGGTGGAATGCCATGGAATGTGCAACGGCGGCCAAAAAAATCAAACCGGATATCACCATTGTTTTTGGCGGGCCTGCTCCGACATTTCTTGCCAACCATCTTTTAAGCGCCTGCCCTGATATTGATTTTATTGTTGCAGGAGAGGGTGAAATCACCTTTCTTGAACTTGTGACCCAGCTTGAAAATGGGCACAACGCGTCTTTTAAACAGATTAACGGCCTTGTTTTTAAAAAAAAGGATGATCTTTTCACAACACCGCCAAGAAATCCCATTAAAGATCTTGATACACTGGTTCACCCTTCAAAATATTTTGTGTATCAGCACCTTTCCATGTCCCGGGGATGCCCTGGCAAGTGCACCTTTTGCGGATCACCCAGATTCTGGGGAAATCAAAACTTAAGGTTTCATTCTCCCCAATGGTTTGCGGATGAAATCCAAATCCTGAACAAAAACGGTGTCACCCATTTTTATATTTCAGATGACACCTTTACAATGGATAAACCACGGGTGATTGAATTTTGCAATTTTATCATCAAAAGAAAACTTGCCATCACCTGGAACGCGATCTCAAGAGTGGATTACATTGATGAAGACATCCTTTTTCACATGAGAAAAGCCGGGTGTATACAATTGAGTTTCGGCGTTGAATCCGGATCTGAAAAAATCCGGAAAATTCTTGGCAAACCCTTGAAACATGAAAAAATCATAAAGGCTTTTTCCCTGACTTCCTCCTATGGCATTATGCCCCGGGCCTACTTTATTTACGGCTCACCCGGAGAAACAGATCAGACCATTAAGGAAAGCTGCGACCTTTTAAACATCATCAGGCCCTTAAGTGCCATATTTTATATACTTGTTATTTTCCCGGGGACCCATCTGTATCAATCAGCGGTTAATAAACATCTTTTGACCGATGATATCTGGTATCGAAAAATAGAAGATCTGCCGTGGTTTGAAGTGGATACCAAGCTTGATTTTATAAAAATCAAAGCGTTTGGAGATTGTTTAAGATCTGAATTTTACAATAATCTTGACAGGTTTGCTCAAACAATGAATCTTGTGGATATAAAAGAATTATATCCTTTTCATGCTGATTTTCTATCCAGGCTTGCCATGACATTTTCCCATGGGGAATATGCTGTTGATACCCGGGTCAAAAATCAGGACAAAACAGCAAAATACCTTTTTGACAAGGCATTGTCATATGCTCCGGATTCCAAAGCATTTTTGGGGCTGGCCATGCTGCTGCAAAAAAAAAAGCAGTTTGAAAAGGCCATTTTAATTCTTGAAAAGGGACTGAATCATTCACCTGAAAACAAAGAGTTAAATATCTGCATGGGAGTCTGCCTGATGAATACGGGCCGGTTTAAAACCGCATTGAAATTTTTTGAAAAATTTAAAAAATTTGCCGAAACAAACCAATACATTAATATTTGTCATCAAAACATAGCAGGACAATAATATGAGCGATAAAACAAATTACAGGCTTGCCAATATTCAAAAAAAAGAAATGAAACTTCGAGTCCAACGCAGTGAAATCCTTGTCAGTGAATCTGAAAAAGCTCTGGATCTGATCCTTGATGCACCATTGCCGGCCACACTGGTACAATCTTTCCCGGACCAGGATCTTTATTATCTCATGCACAAAATCGGACCCTATGATTTCATTCCCATTCTTTCCATGGCTAAATCGGAACAATGGGAATATATTCTGGATGTGGAAGCCTGGAACAATGACCGGCTGGACCTTGAATATATGACAAAAACATTTGATCTTTTATTCCAGGCTGACCCCCAAAGACTTTTGCGATGGGTTATCAAGGAAAAACCGGGATTTTTTGAATTTTACCTGTTTAAAAACATGGAGATCTTTGTCAGAGAACACGATGACCTGCCCCCGGAAAATTTTGATGATTATATCACCATTGACGACAAGTTTTATTTCAGGTTTCCGGACAAGCCCAAAATCATTGACGGGGATATGCCCAAGGACCATCAGGAAGCCGGAGAATTAATCGAAAAAATGCTGAAAGCAATAGCCCAAATGGATCTGTCCGTTTTTCACGGGCTTTTGCTGGAAACCAAAGCCACCCTGCCCGCTGAAACCGAAGAAGAACAGTTCAGGCTTAAAAATCTGCGACTTGCCGAAAAGGGATTTTTACCCACCCATGAAGCCATTGGTATTTACCAGCCGACCCGGCTGTCGTCTCTTCGCAAACGACCGGATAATCCCTTATTTAAACAGGGGCAGTTTGACCCGGAACTCCCGTTGCCCCCCCAGTTTTTCTCCCAGTTTATTAAAGGGGATAATCTGTTTGTAAAATCCCTTAAATTTTTTGATCCTGAATTTATCCTTTATCTTGAATCCGAACTTGCAGCATTGATCAATAAAATTATTTCTGCGGACAAAATTAAACTAAAAGCCAGGGAGGATCTTGAAAAAGCGGTATTAAAAACCTGTGATTATCTAAACCTCGGTCTTGAAGTCATTCTTAAAGGAGAACAAAAACCTGAGCTTGCCCGGGATGTGATCCAAAAATATTTCCTTGAAGATATCTTCAGAACCGGATCAAGAGCCAGCATCAGGCTTATGACAAAAGCGGTCAACTGGTTTAAAAAAAGCTTTCTAAACAAAAACAATCTTCCCTTAAGT
>JAGLNZ010000663.1 GCA_023139225.1 Desulfobacula sp.
GCCCTTCTCACTACTCATATCTTATTCGTCTTTTAATCTTCGTAAATGGCATCACCCGGGAATTGTTTTTTAATGTCTGCTGCTGTTACATCATACATCCCTGCGCCTGCCACATAATCTTTGTCCCCGTGTTTTACAAGAATACAATAGGATATTTTTGGGGAACTTTCTTTTTCACCGGGTTTTGGCCATGCATAAGGAATCCATCCCTTGCCATGCTCTTCAACCGTCTCATTCATGGCTGAAAACAGATAAACTCCATTGACATCCCGCATGTCACCTAAGGGTTTTCCATCAAGGGAGGGTTTAATCGGGTGCATCACCATGATATTATCAAGATTATGAATCCAGATATAGCCACTGCCGCCGGCAAACCTGAATTCACCATCGGGGTCTTTGATCTTGGCAAGAGCTGCATCTCCTTCTGCCTCAAGCAGTTTTGCCGCTGCAGTCACTTTTTCCTTGCAGAGCTGGGGACTAAGTTCTTCTGCGAATCCGTTGCCTGCAAAGCAAAACACAATAATCAGACTGATAAAGACGGTTAGGGTTTTAGGGGCCATGATTTTCTCCTTTATTGAGTTGTTATGGTATTGATTTACTGCAAATAATCAAAGTTTAAACTGGCTGATAAGTTCCTGGAAGTCATTGGCAAGTTTTTTAAGTTCTCCACTGCTTTGGTTGACAAGGTCACTATTATTTAATACTTCATTGCTGCTGGTATTTACCTCACCAATATCCTGGGCAATTTCATTGGCCACACTGGTACTCTGGGCAACATTTTCGCTTACTTCCTGTAATCCCTGTGAGGCCTGTCCCATATTTTCAGAAATTTCTCTTGTGGTGGCAGACTGTTCTTCCACTGCGGCCGCAATGGTCCCGACAATGTCATTGACGTTCTCAATAATTTTTGCAACTCCTTTGATTTCCAGAACCGTATCTGATGTGGAATTCTGGATACTGTCAATGCGAATTTTAATATCACGGGTTGCTTTTGCGGTTTGAAGGGCCAACTGTTTTATCTCAGAAGCAACCACTGCAAAGCCTTTCCCGGCTTCACCGGCCCGTGCAGCTTCAATGGTGGCATTTAATGCCAGAAGATTGGTCTGTTCGGATATTTCTGAAATCACTTCTGTCACCTTGCTGATTTCTTTGGCAGCCTCTCCAAGTTCATTAACCCTTTGAGTCGCACTTTCCGCTTTTTCTACTGCCTCCTGGGTAATGGAATTACCGGTTTCAGAGTTTTTGGCAATTTCATTAATGGACGAGTTGATCTCATCGGTGGCAATGGAGACTGTATTGATATTTGTGGCAGCCTCTTCGGATGTTGCAGCCACCGAATTCATATTGGTACTCATTTCTTCTGATGCTGCGGCCACTGATTCAGATTTTGCCGTCATGTTTTGGGCACCCTCAGACATGGAGGATGCAAGCTCGGTTAAATCCGAAGAAGATTTTGTCAATTGTGCTGAATAATCCGTAATCTGGCTGATAATTTTTCTTAAATTGTCTGTCATGGCATTGGTATCACTGGCAAGGTCACCCAGTTCATCATTGGAAGATACGGTTACTTTTTTCTTTAGATCGCCCTGGGCAATCAATTTTGTAACTTCGGCAAGACCTGTGATACTTGTGGTCAGATACCGGCTGATATATATTCCAAGTATCAGAGCGATTAAAACAGCGGCAATGGTCAAAACAATAAGAAAAATAGAGCCGCTTTTTTTGGATGATTCAGAGTTTTCCAGGGCGACTGCCATTTCTTGTTCAGCACCCTTGACAAGATTTCCAAGCTCTTTGTTAATTTTAACGGCAGACTGGGTCAATGCTTTAAGTTTTTCTGTTTTAGTAATGTCGAGGTTCCGGTATACCGGTGCGACATACTCATGGATTTTTCCAAAGTATTGGGCGATCCGGGCTGATGCTCCTCCACTTCTGTTAAATTGTTTGCTTTTTCCTTCAGCTTCATCCTCACTGTTTATTTTTACTGCATAGCCCATTAATTTCTTATGATATTTACTCATCTTCTGGATAAGTTTGTTTAATCCTTCATCTTCGACTTTATAAGTATGTATCCATGTTCCCAGCAGACCTTTTGCGGGATCTGTGTTCCCGCTGAACACCGTAACAATATTGACGGCATCCTCAAGCCCATTGGTCCAGTTAATGTGATCTCTTTGCAGAATCAGAAGATAGGAGGGAAGATCATAGTTTTTATCCTGTGCAGTGACGGAGTAGCTCAAATATTCGTTATGGGCTTTTATCAGGTCTGTACATCCTTTTCGGAAGGCAGTGCTTTCCTTTAAGACATTACCAACTTTTTTAAGTAATTCTTTAGAGCTTTGGGGGACAATAATATTTAATTTAAGTGTTTTATAGATATTGTATGATTTACTTTTTGTAAACTTATCAGAGGATGTCCCATGTTCTATCATTGATATCCACATGTCAAATTCATCAAGTTTTGCTGTAAGCTTTTTTTCTTTTTGAATAAGCCCTGATGATGAATGGATATATTCACCAATGGATTTTTGTATCGCTTCAACAGCAAGATTGGCTTTCATCACGGAATACAGGACAGGAACTTTTTCCTTTGCAACCGTGTCCGCAGAACGCGATACTTTGTTAAGAATCATTATGCCGACGATTCCTGATAATAATACCAGTATTGCAAGGATTAGAAAACTAATAGTAAGTTTTTTCCCAATGGTAAGTTTCATATCACCTCTCCTGATAAAAAATTACTTTATGAATTTTATTATTTAAAAATCTGTTGTGTTTATGGATAATAAAACAATTAGAATAAGAGCTGAAGAATATCAACAATATGCCGATCGCAGATGATAATGATTCTATTTGTTATAAAATGATCTTAGCAAATAAAAAATAATTGTTCAATTTATATTTAATCTAATTCAATCATTTAATTCGATTCATTTTTTTACTAATTGTCAAAATGTACTAAAGCAGGAAAAAATATAGTGATCAATAATTTTTATATGAATAAATATGGGTAAATTCGGCAGATGCGGCAGGTATAAGTGAAAAACCCTTTTATTTTTTTAAAAGAAGTTTTACCAGGTATTCCTTGACAAATCTAAAATTCACTAGGTACAAGTTATTAATTATATATACCTTATATCTTTAAAGGGTATTGTCTTCAAAAAAGGAAAATCTAAAAATTGGGGAGGAAAGATGAAAAAAAGAATTGGTTTTTTACTGGTCTTATGTATGAGTTTGTCTCTTCTTATTGCAAGTGAAGGTTTCGCAGAGCAGGGTGCATTCGGTCTGGCGGCAAAAGGTGGAACATTGGGATTGGGCCTGGAATCAACAATGGGAGTCACAGATAATATAAATGCAAGGCTTGGGTTAAATTATTTTATATATAATTATACCGGCACGGAAAGTGGCGTAAGTTATGAATTTGATCTTACTCTTATGAGCATACCCCTTCTTTTTGACTGGCATCCCAATGGTTCCGGATTCAGGATCAGTGCAGGTGCCATGTTCAATGGAAATAAGTTTGAAGGGACAGCCAGACCAACCAGCGGAAATTTTGATATAGATGATGGTTCCTATACTACAGCTCAGCTTACCAAGTTAGAGAGTGAAATAACATTTAATGCATTTTCACCCTATCTTGGACTTGGATATGGGAATGCCGTTGATAAAGCAAGACGGTGGAATTTTGTTTTAGACCTGGGTGTTGTTTACCAGGGATCACCAGAAGTGAAATTCACTGCTACAGGTCCAATTGCCAGCGATGCAGCATTTATATCGGATTTAGCAGCAGAAAAAGCCCAGCTTGAGAGTGCTCTTGAGAGTTATCAATGGTATCCGGTTATTATGCTTGGTGTGAGCTATAAATTTTAAATATGAATATATTTTAGTTTTGGGCAGGCAGATCACATTTTTATTTTCCAATCAGGTTTGTCTGCCCAATTATTTTTTTATGCAACGTCTCAAAATTTGCTGGGATTTTTTTTTGATCCTCACGATAGATAATGTTCACGGCATCAAATTCACATTTTGCCGTACACACACCACAGCCGATACACCAGTTTTCGTCAACCTTTGCCA
>JAGLNZ010000664.1 GCA_023139225.1 Desulfobacula sp.
TCTGTAAAAATAATATTTTCACCATGTTCTCTGTTTTCCTGCCGGTCTCCGACAATAACTGCAGGAGCGCCAAAAAAACATCCCTCCCTTATAAAAGAAGATGAATTCCCAACAGCACAAACTGCATTTTTCAATACCCGGGCATAATCTTCAGGGGAAAAATTCCTGAAGTAATGGAACCGCTCCTCCCTGTGCATTTCTCTAAAAATACGTATCCCTTTTGACACATCATCAGTACCCGCATCAATATTAGGCCAGAGAACAACCTTTTGAATTTCTTTAAATTTATTCAGTGCGTAAAGTGTTTCCTGTACTTGATCAAAACCCTGGCCATAGCTTGTTGTAACCGGGTGTTGTACCATCAGGATGTAGGGTTTTGTCCAATCTAAAGGTCCGCCGGTACCACCATACGAAGACATTTTTTCATTGTCAATGCTCAAATCTTCATTTTTTAAAATATCCATTGCCGGACAACCACAATTAAAGACTGTTGAGGGGTCTTCACCCATTCTGATTATTCTTTCTCTGGACTGTTCTGAAGCTGGGAAATGTATATCTGCCAATTTTGTAATTGCATGCCGAACTTTCTCATCAATATTGCCTGAAACTTCGCCACCCTGAAGATGGGCAAGAGGAAGATTCATGTAAGTTGCGGCAATTGCGGTAGCCATTGTTTCAAATCTGTCAGCCACAGTGACCACAACATCAGGATTAAGATCTTCAAAAGCGGTTGAAAGCTCAACAATACCAAGTCCTGTGGATTTTGCCTGTGTTGAAAGAGTCTCACCCTCTACAATATAATATAACTTTCGAACCGGCTTAAACCCGTCTTTTTCGATCACATTAACAGCTTCACCAAAACGGTATAAAAGCGTAGATGCACCGACAATCAATTGAAGTTCCAGGTCAATATGCTCTTTAATGGCCTTCATTAAATACTTTACGCGACCATAATTAGCCCTGCTTGCAACAACAACACATATCTTTCTTTTAATCATAGGATATCTTTCATATTTAAAAAATCATACTTGTTCTTTTTGTACTTTAATCTTTTCCCAATAACCTCTTTGTATCTTTTTGACTGGATTCCATATCCAAAAGGTTTTTTTGCCTCAAGATCATCGAAGGTTAATTTATAACCGGCAGGAAGATCTTTGTTCACTGCCAGACTTTTTTCAAAAATTTTTTTTAATTCCTGATATTGTGAATTATCATTCTTATCCACCGTGCTGAATAATGATACCTCTACAAATCTTACGCCATCAACCAATTGTTTTAAACAGTCTATTGTTAGTGAAGATGATGTGTCTGGACCAAACATTCGTTTATCAAACACTGTATGTACTTCTATTAGTTCTGCGCCAAGAGCTACTGCAGCGATTGAAGGATAAATCGTTCCTGAATGATCAGATAGTCCGATTGGACAATTGTATTTTTTTTTCATTTCCATTATAATGTTTAGGCCTGAATTTTCAGGCAATGTCGGATACTGAGTCGAACACTGCAGAATTGAAAACTTATTATTATATAATTGCAAAAATTCAACTGCTTCATCCAACTCCTGAAAACTGCTCATTCCACTTGAAAGGATAATATTCTTCCCTGTTTTTGCTATTTTTTCTAATAACAAAAAATTATTAACTTCTCCAGAGCCAACTTTATACTTTGTTACCCCGACCTCTTCCAATAAATCCACAGCAGCATTTGAAAAAGGAGTGCTCAAAAACATAATTTTTTTATCATCACAATGCTGTTTGATCTCTTTCCACTGGGGCAATGAGAATTCCATCCGTTTCCAATAATCAAATCGTGTCTCATCTTCATATGAAAACTTTACTCTGAAGGGTTCATGTATACTGCTTTCGGCATTTGCAATATGGGTTTGAAATTTAATGGCATCCACACCTGTACCGGCAACAGCATCAACATATGAATGTAGTATACCCAAACTGCCATCGTGTGCCTGACCGATTTCTGCGACAATAAAAACACTCAATTATCTTAGCCCCTTAAATAGATAGATACCAGTAACTTTGTCATAGTTGATTCTTATAGTTTTCATTTCAACAAGGATACAATATGATTGCAGATTCTAAACTGTTCTTTTTCAGTCAAATACGGATGCATAGGAATACTAAATATTCTGGACGAACAATCTTCTGACACAGGAAAGTCACCCTTTTTACAACCTAAGCCGGCAAAAGCTGTCTGCAGATGCAGCGGCGTTGGATAGTACACAGCCGTTGGAATGCCTTTTTCTTCCAGTATATCCTGAATACCTTTTCGTGTTCCTTTATCTGTTGCCAGTAAAGAATATTGAGCCCAGACACTTTTATATCCAGAAAAAACTTCAGGAAGTGTCAGAAAATCTTTTTCGGATAATAATAATTCTGTATATGTTTTAGCAACCTTACGTCGGGATTCAAGTTCCCATGGAAAAATTTCGAGCTTGGGTAGAAGGATTGCCGCCTGCAGGGTATCCATGCGGCCATTGAGCCCCAAACGAATATTGTCATATTTATCTTTTCCCTTACCATGAACCCGGATGGATAGAAGTTTGTCTGCAATTTCATCTGAATCTGTAAAGATTGCTCCTCCATCACCGTAACAGCCAAGGGGTTTTGCAGGGAAAAATGAGATGCACCCGGCATGCCCCAGAGAACCTGCCATTCTGCCTTTGTATTCAGCCCCAAACGATTGTGCAGCATCTTCTATAACGATTAGATCATATTCAGATGCAATTTGGTTTATCTGATCATAATCGCAGGGAAGACCAAAAAGATCTACCGGAATAATCGCCTTGGGTTTTAGTTGACCAGCCTGTGATACTTCTTTAATAGAGGATTCCAGCTTGGGAACTGAAATATTAAAAGTTTTCGGATTGATATCAACAAATACCGGGGTTGCCCCAAGGAGTTTGATCACTTCAGCAGTGGCAATAAATGTGAATGGTGTTGTGAATACAGCATCCCCTGGGCCGATTCCATAGGCCATGAGTACCATAAGCAGCGCATCAGTGCCTGAAGCACAGGTGACCGCATGTCGAACCCGAGTAAATTGAGCCAGTTTTGTTTCAAGCTCTTTTACTTCCGGTCCCATTATATATTTTCCATGTTTTAAAACTGTCTGGATATTTTTCTCTATTTGTGGAAGGATTCTTTGCTGTTGAGCTGCCAAGTCAACAAAAGCGATGGGCGTTGATTTTCCACTTATGGTTTTACCACATGCCAAACATGTCATCTCCTTGTTGACCTTTTCCCCGCATTCACACATCCAACCGGTATGTCGCGCCGGATTCCCCATGACCAGTGCATGATCAGGAACATCTTTTGTTACGACCGCCCCGGCCCCCACAAAAGCATACTTTCCAATGGTTACACCGCAGACAATGGTACAGTTTGCACCAAGGCTGGCGCCTTTTTTAACCAGAGTGGGCCGTGCCTCATCCATCCGTTTAATATGAGACCTGGGATTAAATACATTGGTAAAGACCATGGAAGGACCACAGAAAACGTCATCTTCAAGGGTCACACCCTTGTATAAAGAAACATTATTTTGAATTTTACAGCCTTTTCCAATACAAACGTCCGGACCGGCAACAACATTCTGTCCAAGATTACAATTCTCTCCGATGACGGTATTCTTCATAATATGAGAAAAATGCCATATCTTTGTATTTTTACCGATTGTTACATTTTCATCTAATTCTGAGGTTGGATGAACAAAAAATTCTTGTTTTTCATTTCCCTGGTCAGACATTTTAATTTCCCTCGAAATTTAGAATAGAAAGTAAGATTAAATCGCTGTTTTAAACAACAAAAATTTATTCAAATACGATATTTAAAGCTTCCTTACAAGCATCCATAATATTACCATCAATAATGCCCAACTTCTTTACAAGCCTTTTTTGAGAAACTGACCTTACTTGAAACAAATCAATAACTGAAGTCTTAAGAAGTCCGTTCTCTTTGGTAGGTTGGACGATAACCATCCATGGCACCTTTTTGTAATGCTTTTTGAAATCTGTCAGTGGTGCGACAATTTTAAGAGGGAGCTTCCCTATTCTATTGCTGTTCACAATAACGCAGGGTCTATTCTTTTTTATCTCAGCACCAATGACTGGATCAAGATTAACACGCCAGATAGTTCCTTGTTTCATACAAAGTCCTCGGCATCAATTATTGTCATCTCGGTCAATCCGGTATCATTTTCATACTCTTGAGCCATCATATCGACAGCCTCTTGAATCTTTTTTGCTTTTTGCTGCGTCAGATAAGTTTTTAAGGCAAGCTTAATAATTTCAGATTTGGAGCTTTTGATCTCTTTTTTAAGATTATCAAGCGCAAGATTCATGCTGCGTGGCAAAGAAAATGTAATACGATCATAATCTTTTTGTGGTATCATGGTCATCCTCCTATAAAATAGACATCACAATAATACATCAAATTTTAATGCTTGTAAAATAATTATTTATAGGACCTATTGATTAACTTCGGTTATGGACCTTTGAAAAGGACCGAAGAAATAGTCGCAGCCTTAATAAATTGAGGTCTGGCACCGATAATGGTTACAATTTTCATCATTATTGTATAAACGGGTGCAATTCACCCTTTTTCAGATTTGGTACTGCATTACGAATTGTATAAACTGTTTCAATACTTGGCCGGGCTTCTTTTAATCCAAAACCATCACCGGCAATAATGCCTTCGTAACTTAAGGTGTGCAGGTCAGTGAATCCTGTGCTGAATTCTATCTCTTTTCCATCAATAGTTATGGATCGGTAAGTTCGCTGGCCGGCTGCCTTGATATTTTCAGGTAGTGTGTTTTCATCAATGCTTAAAAACCATCTAACCCTTGCATTCTCAAGCTCAAGATATCCTGCTGATTTATCCGCCTCAAGCAGGTGGACATCATTTTGCTGAACATTACCAAAAATCCATATGAGCATGTCATAAAAATGGATCCCGATGTTTGTTGGAATACCACCTGATTTTTCATGATATCCTTTCCAGGACGTAAAATACCAATGTCCTCTGGAAGTAATATATGTCAAATCAATTTCATATTTCTTATCTTTCTTTTGTTCT
>JAGLNZ010000665.1 GCA_023139225.1 Desulfobacula sp.
TTTTTGATTTCTAACATATGCTGTGAACCGTTTTGCGACAATCGGGAAAACACCCAATAAGGCAAAGGAGAGAATGATGTTCAAAGATAGAATACCGCCGGGTGATTCTATTTTTGCAAGCTGGGTTCCTGCATTGACAAATACAATGGTTCCCGGAAGCATCCCCACCTGGGAAACAATATAAAAGACAATGGTACGAATGGTAGTCAACCCCATGACAAGGTTGATCACAAAAAATGGAAAAACCGGCACAAGCCTTAGGGTAAAAAGGTAAAATCCACCCTCTTTTTCTATCCCTTTGTTAATGGACAAAAGCTTTGAAGAAAATTTATTCTGGACCCAGTCCTTAAACATATATCGGGAAAATAAAAAGGCTAAAGTGGCGCCTATGGTGCTGGCAAAGGAGACCAGAAGGCTCCCGTAAAAAAGCCCGAATAATGCACCGCCGGCAAGGGTCATAATAACTGCCCCGGGCAGGGACAAGGCTGCCATGAGGATGTAGACGGCCATATAAATCACCATGGTCCAGACTTTATTTTGCCCGTAATATTCTTTTAAAGCCTCAAGTTCATTTTTAAGATTTAAAAAAGAAAAATACTGATCCAGGTTAAACAGAAAAAACATCCAGGTTAACCCTGCAATAACCAGCAGCAGAATAATTTTAAATCCCGGATTTTTTTTCATTTGTGTTCCCCTTAAAAGCCTATAACACTTTCTCAATGGCTTGAAATTTCTTCATAAATTTACGATCAATATAGTCTTTAATCATAAATGCAATTTTCCCGCCAAACACCAGCCATTTTTTCTTGAAAACGCCAAGTCCGCCGCCAACATTAAAAATCAAAAGATATTCAGGACCGGGATCAAATGTTTCAAGGTCACGGCCTTCAAGGCTTGCTAAAAGGTTGTGCAGCAAGACTGGATTTTCGCGAACCGCATATACCCCGACCTTATCCAACGGCTGGTCCTTAAAATAGATACAATCACCGCCGCCGAATATTTCAGGATATTTTTCAGACTGCAGGTATTTATTCACCAAAAGTCCTTTGTCCGGACCGACAGGCAGGCCTGATTCCTCAAAAATAGTGGAGGGTTTGACGCCCAGGGCCATGAAAATAAAATCCGTTGCAAATGTTTCCCCGGATTCAAGGCAGATTTCATCAGATTTGATTTCTTTAACATAACCTGTTTCAAAAATTTGAATGCCCCGGTTACGAAGGGATGAAACAACCCTTGATCTGACATTTTCAGGAAATCTTGCCATAAATTTTTTGCCTGCAAAAATTCGGATATCAGGCATATACTTATTTATTTTTTTGGCAAGCTGCCACACATTTCCTGCCACTTCGGCAGATGAAGGCCCACCCCCGACAATACTGACAACAATCTTTTTTTGTGCAAACAAAATCTTTAGCTTATCTGCCGCCTCCATGAGTTTTTCAATGGGCTTTACAGAATAAATATTGTCATGGTCTGCGGGGGCTGCCTGCATGGGAACATAGCTGCCTGCATTAAAGGAGAGTACGTCATAGGAAAATGTATGGCCGGTCTTTGTATAAACCTGTTTTTCATCCGGATCAATCCTGACAACTTTATCCTTAATAAAAATACCACCCTGTTTTTGAACCACATCTTTTGTGGCAAACCTAATATCGCCGGGACTGTATGTCCCGCCCAGCATCCCGGGCCCCATGCCGGAATAATAGTGGTAAA
>JAGLNZ010000666.1 GCA_023139225.1 Desulfobacula sp.
TACGATTTCGTTCTATCCATTGCACGCCATGAATATTCAAGCTGGGGATAAATTCCGTGCTTTATCTGGTTTACCATAAAAGGAAGGCTGATAATAACCAGACAGGCAAGACAGACCAGCCGATAATTATTAATCAAAGAATATATCTTACCCTTTGGGATAACCTTTAAAAGAGCAAGCGCTGCCAGGATATGAAGCCAAATCCAGCAAGGCGCACCTGATTCATGCTGTATAAGTACAAGAACAACCAAAGCAACAAAACCCCATTTCCATGATCTGAGCCTTGCCACACCAAGTGAGATGATAAGTACAAGAAAATAATCAAATAAATTCCATGAGTTCAACCAGGTTCCTCTTATGGTATCAATACCTGATGCATTAAATATTGACCACCCCGGAGGCAAATGAATCTCACCGGCTACTGAATGGAAATCCCGATCCCATCCTGTTACAGGAATCGATCCCGATTTATTGATTCTGCTTTCAGCAGTCATGTTAACTTTGTCATACCGCATTTCAATACCTGCTTTGCCGGAATTATCAAGTCGGGTGATAAATTGCTCTTTCCCATTCAGCATAATTCTTCCGGGCTCAACCGGTAGATTTATTGAAAGTCGCCAGCCTGTGGTCATTGTACCTGAAATACGATCCTTAACAGAATATCCGTTACCGTCAAAATCAAGCCATAAAATCCTGTTAAGATTAAGTTTGTCCGGTACAGGATGAGCGTCGCCACGTTTTTTTTCTTCAAATGTCATAATGTCTTTAGATGACATCAAATATGCTGGAAACGATTTCCAAACTTCCGGCATTGTTGTCTGCTGGGGATCTATTTGTGCAGGGCCTTTAATACTAACTGACCGCAAATAATTATGGGGTTCAAATGACCATATTTCTTTAGCAGTATTAAAATTTCCCAAAGAAGCCTGGGACAGAGTTTTTACAACACCTTTATGCCTTAAAGTAATTTTAAGTTGCCACTTTCCAGGCGTTGCCTGTATGAGCAATATACCATCGGGTTCAATCTTGACAGGAAGTTTGCTTTCAAGTTTCACAGGAATAAAGTTTTTGGTGCCGATTTTACCAATACGTATTTTACGATGTTTGCCGGAGATATATAAATCAAGATGGGTTACAACCTGTAAAGGGATATCGTCCTTGATCAAACGGTGTACCTGCACCTCACACCGGTTTTCCCTCTTTTGTGCACCAAGTTCTTCCTGATCATGTTTGAGCCAGAGCCTGCCGGTTTTGTCCAAATGTGGAAAAGTGATTTTTTTGCCCTGCACCGATAAATTCAACAAACCGCTTTGTGCAGGTATTTGAACCCATTCAGGACGAGTATCAAAATAAAACATTCCTGTTACTATATACTTTCCAGGGTTCTCAATAAAAATTGCAGGATACCCTCCCCTTACACCCACAAGCCATTCTTTATCATTAACTCTAACCTTGCCCGGCCAAAATTTATTATTTCCAGGCAGTTTTACCCATGTCTTTTTAGAATATATTTCCCAGGTTTGAGAAAAAAAAGCATCCTTTTCATTAAAGTCCAGTCTAAGCTTAGACGGCCATGAGCATACTTCTTTTGAAAGTCTGTTATAAATCAAGGGGCAATTTTTTTCTTCTTCTCCATGCAACACCCAGTCAATCCATGGTTTTAGAGGATCAGGAACTTTTTGATGGGGTAAAGGCTCTGCAAAAAGAGAAGCAGTACACAACAAAATAACCAGACAGATGATAAATTTTTTCATAATTATTTCCTGATTCAAACAGAATTTATGATTTTTGAACATATACGAAAGCAATGTATTAAGATTATTCAATAAAATCAAGAATTGGCTTAATAAAAATACAGGAGTAGTATTTTACCTTTATTCTGATATGGGCAGCCTGATGATAAATTTTCAGGCTAAATTCCTGAAATCGTCACCTCAACAATTCTTTTCCGGGCATGATTGTCATGATTGATCACCACAATTTGCTGCCAGGTGCCGAGCCTGGCCGTATTGTCCCTGACGGGCACAACAATGGAAGGGCCGATGATGGCGGCCTGAACATGGGAGTGACCATTCCCGTCATGCCAGGCAAGTTCATGCTGGTATTGGTTATCGGGCGGGGCAATCCGGTTGATGGCATTTTTCAGATCTTCAATGACACCGGGTTCATACTCAATGGTCGTGACAGAGCCTGTCGAGCCGATCGCGGTAATGTGTGCGAAACCATTTTTAATCTGAGATGTTTTTATGATTTGGCCAACATCAAAAGATATATCATTTATTCCCGGACCGGTGTTCTGATGCAGGGTAATGGCATTAAAAAATGTTTTTGTTGTATTCATGGAAAACTCCTTAAAATTAAATGGTGAAATATCATCATCCTGATGAAATAAGAATAATTGAATCGAGCAAACCAGGCAAGTATAAACTGATGTCGATATGTTTTTATCAATAAAATCAATTGGTTTATAATGATTTTATTTTTTGGCACAATAAATGTAAGGATACTTGATGTAAGAATTCATCAGGCATTACTATTTTATATGTGGGAGGGGCAGAATGGGGAATATTATTGAGAATCGGAATGAGAGCGAGTTAAGAGAATATTATAGTGCCGAGTTTAAATTAAATGAACCTAAAATTCTCTATCAGTTCAGGGTCAGAAAAAGCATTTCCGAGCCAATGTTTGCGGTTGTCAAGGAAGGATCCAAGGCATTGGAAAATATTAGCGAGGGCGATATTATTAATATGAGGTATTATTACATGGATAAATCAATTCCATCAGAATCAAAGAATACCAAAATAAAATATATCACCAAGGACAGTTCCATTGGATTTAAGGATCATTATGTCATCGGGCTTGACATTTATCCGGAAAAGAATTTGATTGTAGCTTGACAGAACAATCGCATGTAAAATAACGGCATTGCTTTAACCCGGTCGAGGCAAGGATTGCGGTTCACATGATTGAACGATTCCCACAGGCTCTAACCTCTGCCACACTAACCGCCAAAACTGGTACCTTTCAGAATAATTGATGTTGTGAATTTTTGAGAGGTTTTTAAACGTGCTCACACAGATTCATTACTCAATTATTCTGAGATTAATAGTTTCATTTTTTTACCCATCCATTAAACAACTCTTTTTCCCTAATATTGGGTTCCATTAAACATTTGTACAAATTCCCCCACATTTTATCCTTATATCCAAAAAAAAATTTTATCCGAAACACTCTTGCCATATAACTCCAATGTTTGATAAAATGTTCAAACTATCTTTATAATTGAATCATAGATACTTTACCTATTTAAGAAAAACCTTATACTTTTTGAAATATAGGTGGTTTTCTGGATTCTTTCATTTTTAATAACAGGATTAAAGAAAAACAGATTTGAAAAAGTATTGCTGAACGGGGAAATATAGATGTTTTCATCGCTATCAGTGATTAAGAATAAACTCGTGAGGAAAGGATAACCTAATGGCAAAATTTAGCTGGAAGCAGAGATTTTTTTTTATTCCACCAGTAATACTGGGAGGACTATTGTTGGTATTTGTACCGGGTATGAAAACGGAACCGCCAAAAGCCACCCAGACTACCGGCAAAAAGGTTGT
>JAGLNZ010000667.1 GCA_023139225.1 Desulfobacula sp.
ATGGCCATTGCTGCGGTCACAGCAATTCCCACACCGATTTCAACGCCCAGCATACCCAACGCCCTGATATGGTGAGGATCTGCTGGTACTAAAGGTGCCAGTTTTGAATAATCCAGAAAATTGCCCCCCATGGGCATGCAGATGACTCCAATTCCGACATAAATTAAAACCCCCAGGGCAGCAAAAATACCAAGAACCTTTTCGTTAACCCTTCTCAGAAGTGTTTTTAAGTCATAAGAAATGGCTAAAAGAATCAGGCTGGAACCAAAGATAACACCACCCTGGAATCCGCCACCCGGGGAAAAATCCCCATGGGCCACAACATAGAGGGCATAAATCTGGATAAACGGGATTAAAATCCTGCAGACCGATTTAATAATCAGGTCCGACGGCACCCAGTCCTTATCCATATGTTCAAATTCTTTTCCTGTCTTTAGAATCTTTTTGCCGTCTTTTACATGCAGAATAACTCCTGTGGGTGTATGGCGATAAAAACGTTCTTTTTTCTCTCTGAAATCCCTTAATAAAAGAAAGCAGGCCAGGCCTGCACAAAAAACAACGGCTGTTTCAAACATGGTGTCAAATCCACGATAATCTGCAAGAACCGCTGTTACAAGGTTGGGAACCTGGGTCTGGTCAAACGCTTTTTCAATATAATGATTTGAAAGATGGATTGAAGCCGGAGAATCAGGATCACCCCAGTCCGGGAATTCCCCTGTTCCATACAGCAACAAAGCGCCTGTCAGGCAAACAACAATAAATCCTATAAATTTCAATCTTTTGTCCTCCTGCTAGTCCTGAAAACAGCTGCAACAAAGAAAACCGTACTGACGCCCGCGCCGACGGAAGCCTCGGTAAAGGCGACATCGACCGCGCCCATCACAGCCCAGAGCAGACACATCATAAATGAATATGCACCAAATAAAATAGCTGTTCCAAGCAGATCTTTAACCGATATGGCGGCAATTGCGCAAAAAATAACAAAGGTTAACACAATTAAATCAATTGGCCAGTGCATGATTAACCCTTTCTTTTCTTTTTGGTCCAGTGCCTCAACCCTGCCCGCATTCCCGCATCAACAATGGAATGGGTGGCAGTGGGACTGGAGAGAAACACAAAAAATACAATTAAAAACATCTTAATCGAAAGCAGGAGAGCTTCAAAGGAAAAATGATGAAGATTATATATGGCAAGCCCCGTCACCATTGCAAAAATTCCCAGGGTATCCAGTTTACCTGCCGGGTGAAGTCTGCTGTAAAAATCAGGCATCCTGATGATACCGATGGCACCGCCCAGAAAAAAAAACAAGCCGATAACCAAACACAAAACAACAAGTATATCCATGGCTACTCCAAATTGATGATTAATCCATAAAGGATTCTTCGTACAGCCCTTTTCTTTTGTGAAAATAGCGTGAGGCTGCCAGAACTGTTACAAAATTTAGAAATGCATAGGCCAGTGCGATATCAACAAACATATCCACACGCCCATATAGAAAACCAATGAGCAGTAAAAGCATGACGGTTTTACTTCCAATGGCGTTGACGCCAATGAGCCGGTCTAAAACCGTAGGACCGAACAAGGCTCTGTACAGTGAAAAAAGCATCAGGAATAATAATCCCAATGCAATGCTTAGAAAAAAAGTGGTCATATCTGTTCTCCAAATACCTTTGCAACTTTTTTTAACATGGTGCCCGGCAAGGATTCAGCCGATTTCCTGTCTATGGCATGAACCCTGAACACACCATCACTGTCTGCCGTTACCGTAATGGTTCCAGGCGTCAGTGTAATGGAGTTTGCCAGGGTGGTTATGGCAATATCGGATTTTAAATTAGTTTTAAAGGTAATAATGTGAGGATCTATCAACTCTTTCATTCGCGGGTGAAAAGCCAAATACAAAAGATGAAAATTGGCTTTAACGATTTCCCAGATCAACCAGGGCATATAGCTGGTAAATCTAAAAAATACTTTAATATATCCCGACCCCATGGCAGGAAATAACAGGTCATAAAAATAGTATGCCACAAGAAAACTTGAAATTCCCCCAAGCCATAACAGCAGAGGATCAAATTTCCCGGACAGCACAATCCAGGTCAAAAACATTAAAGCAAATGTAATCAGAAAAGAAAAAAATGATTTAAAAAAAGTGGATCTTGTGTTGCCGTTTTCTTTGGCAACACCATTATTGGAAACTGTCAATGAACTGCCCTCCCCCAAATATCATGAGATTCAAAAGCTAAAAAAATTATTTTTCAACACCATACAGTTTACGGAATTTCCCGTACAGTTTGGCTATGGCGCCTTCTTTTTTTGCTCCTGTTTGAGAGCTGTCAGGTCCAAAGGATGATTGTTCGACTTGCATCCTGTGATCATAAGCCGCGTTTATGGTCTCAATAAGCGTATCCATATCCACGGGCTTTGATAAAAACTTAAATGCATTATATTTACCGCTTTCCAGTGCATTTTCAACACTTCCATGCCCGGTAAGAACAATACAGGGCAGCGTCGGCTGCAAATCCTTCAATCTTTTCTGAACTTCGATCCCATCAATTCCCGGCATTTGCAAATCCACAACAGCCACATCAAAGTCTTCTTTTGAGGCCGCCTCTACCCCTTCTTCACCTGAAAAAGTTGTTTTAACTGTAAATCCGTCAAGAACAAGCCGTTTGGCAAGATATTTTAAAAAAGTTTGTTCATCATCTATAAATAGGAGTTTCATAATATATCCTTACAATGATAAAAATCTATCAATCTCCATCTTAAACCAACTTTTGCTGCGTATAACAAAAGTTTTATATTTAACAAAAGCATAATTTTGAGTCAACACCTAAATGTTTTATAAAAAATAAGAACTAAATATTTTTTTCACCGGGAATAAGAAGACAGGGGAAAACAGATTTATCAGCAATATTTTTTGAAATGGAGCCAACCCATCGCTCCAGGATAGCCGCTTTTTCACTGCAACCTAAGATAATCATACTGGTCTGGTATTCTTTTGCTGCTTTTTCAATCTCTTTTTGCGGTTCCCCTACATATACATGGGGTCTGGCATTAATACCCGCATCTTCAAGTTCATCACAAAGATCATCCAGCCTTTTTCTTTCAGCTTTTCTGACTTTCTGAACTTCATGGGCATCCTTGCTTTTAAGAGCGCTTTCTTTTACCACATGCATGATATGGATTTCGCCTATGACATTTTTAAATCCCTTGATATATTCAATCGTCTTTTTACCGGTATCCGACCAATTGGTAGCAAATAACGGCCGCTTAAACAATTTTTCAGGAACAATATTATCTTCCATCATGTGTTTGAATACGAGAATGGGCACTTCCGCCCGCCGAATCAGTTCAATGACATCAGAACCTGCATAAAGCTGCTCCAAGGTCCCTTTATGAGAGCGACCAATCACGATCAGGTCCGGGGATTCTTTTTTAACAACCCTGAGAATCTCAGGGATAAGACTTGCGACTTCTATATATGCACCAACTTCCATACCCATTTCAAATAAATTTTCCGCCCAGTCAATAAACCTGATATTTGCTGTTTCCTTTAACTTAACTTCTTCTTCCTTAAGGTAACCGCTCCCCCTTTTCATGGCAACTTTGTCTCTTTCAATGACGTTTAAAAAAATAACATGTTCCAGCCCGGCATTTCTGAGCGATAATAAAGAGTTAAGTGCATCATAACAAAGTTCCTCAAACTTGGTCACAAAAAGCAATTTTCTTATTTCCATAATTTCTCCAATCTCAATCTTCTTATAACGATTAATTAACCAAGTTTTTTCTTAATTGCCGCAACTAACTCTTCAGGTTCTACCGGCTTTTCCAAGTAGATATCAGGTTCAGGGACTTTACCTCCCTTAAATTCATCAAGCGCTTTTTGAGATTTCAGAAAAGACCGAAGGGCAATTCCTGTAAACATGATAATGGGAATTTTTTCCAAATCCTTATCTGTTTTCATTTTGCGATATAATCGAATCCCGCTCCCCCTGGGCATCAGTACATCAAGAATCACTAGGTCGGGTTTTTCTTTTTCAATCATTTCCAAACCTTCTATACCATCTTGAGCGACCAAAGGCATATACTGATTTTCTTCCAGGACTGTGACAACAAATGATCTGACGTCCTGATCATCATCTACCACAAGAACCTTTTGACTCATAATTCATCCTCCTTGGTCAATTTATATCAACCGTATTTGCTTTTTCATAGGGTAGTTTAATCGTAAAGGCGCTCCCATCTCCAGGGCTGGTTTTCGTTTCTATCACTCCATTGTGTTCTTCTATCAGCTTTGATGTGACAAGGAGTCCCAAACCTGTTCCCTTTCCCCCTTTAGAACTGAACATGGGGTCAAACAACTGCTTTTGAGTATCTTTATCCATACCGCAGCCATTATCTTTAACTTCAAAACAAAAATAATTATTGTTATCCATATAGGTTTTCACCTTTATTTCATGCTTTTTGGAAGTGTCTTCATCCTCGACACAGGCATCAATGGCATTGGTTATAAGGTTAAGCAAAGAGCGATGAATGGTTTGCGGATCAGCCACAACTTCACCGATGCTGTTGTCAAAGTCTTTTGAAATGAGAATATCTTTTGATCCGACAAAATCTTTTACCAGTTCGATGACTTCATTAACAATATCATTAGGCTGACAGTCTTCAAATTCCGGCTCCCTCTGCTTTGAATAGGTCAAAAGATCCCGGGTCAGGTCCCCCACTCTTTTGATATTTCTCTTTATGGTTTTCCAACCTGTTTTGAATTTTTCCGTATTATTTTTGGCAATTCCCACATCAACGACATAACTGCCGCCTTGAAGCCCGATGAGGATATTCTTTACGTAGTGGGCAAGGCCACTCACTGTCTGGCCGACAGCAGCCAGACGTTCCGACTGAACCAATTCCTTTTCAAGTCGTTTAATTTCCGTTAAGTCCTGAAAAAAACTAACCGTTCCTACAAAATCCCCTTTTTCATGAAGAACATTGCTATTATACCGAACCGGTATTTGTCTGCCGTCTTTGGTGTTTATTATATTTTCTCTCCAGGCAAACGTGTTCTCTTGTTTTTCTATTTTAGCCTGATTTTTAAATATCTTGGCAATTTTTGGTGTATAAAGATCATCTATGGTCATTTTGTTTCTGACATCTTTTGCTGTTTCACCAAATATCCTTGCGGCTTCAGGATTGTACACAACTACTTTCCAGTCATGATCAAAGGCAACAATAGCATCGTTGGAACTTTTTATTAAAAGCCGTTGAAAATTTGATTTTCGCCGAATCTCCTCAGTGGCTTCTGCAATTTTAATTTCAAGATTTTCAGTATATTCTTTAAGCTTTTCCCTGATGGCAATCTTTGCTTTTGCTCTCTCAAGAGCAATGGCAAGAGATTCATCTCTGACAGGTTTATTGATAAAATCACTGGCGCCATACTGCAATGCCGTTATGGTTGAATCAATATCTCCATGCCCTGTTACAATGATCACTTCTTTTTCAGAATTAATTTCCTTAATCTTTTTCAGCAGCTCAAGACCATCCATTCCAGGCATTTTTATATCAGTCACCACGATATCAGGTGATTCAGATTTAAAAACCTCAAGTCCCTGCTCACCACTATAGGCTGCAAGAGTTTCATACCCGTCACTTCGAAGAGACATGGAGAGCAGCCTTACAATAATCTCCTCATCATCAACAATTAATATCTTATTGGCTGACATAATATATTCCCTTATTCAATTGCCGGAAACTTGATTACAAATTTAGCGCCTTTACCATACTCACTTATTATATCAATGGTTCCACCGTAATCTTTTATGATTCCAAAACTGATACTGGTTCCAAGACCGGTTCCTTTGCCTGTCTCTTTGGTAGTAAAAAAGGGTTCAAATATCTTTCTTTTAACCTCATTGGTCATGCCGATCCCGGTATCAGACACCTCGGTTACCACCCAGTCTTCCCGGGTATATGTTTTAATTTTCAATATTTTCTCAACCAAAGTATCCTTTTTCTCAGCCTTCTCAGCTCTTTCATCCATGGAATCAATGGCATTGGTCACAAGATTGATAAACACCTGCTCCAGGCGATTATGTTCTGCCCGGATTTCCGGAATCTGGGGATCAAGGTCAACCTCAACTTTAACGGAATGAACCGTCAACTGATGCCCAAGCACCTTAAATACATCATTGATGGGATCATTAATCACCATTTTTTTAAGATCCCTTTCAGATTGCCTTGCAAAATCCCTGACATGCTTGATAACACCGGATGCCCTGGAAACGTTATCAATAATATCATTGGCCATAATAACCAGCTCATCGTCGGGAATGGTGAGGCCTTTTTTTATCATCTTTAAAATTAAATCAGCGCAAATCTGTATGACATTCAACGGCTGGTTGATTTCATGGGCCATGCCGGCTGCCATGGTTCCCAGGGTAGCCAGTTTTCCTGCCTGGATCAACTGGGTCTCTTTTTCAACACTTTCGGTGATATCGGTTGCCGATGCGATCAAAACGTCCCTGTGGCTGTATGTTGCATTGACGACCTTAATATTTACAAAAAACGAGGTCCTATCTTTCTTAAAATGTTTTTTCTTGGTAAAAAGTATGGATTTGTCTTCAGCAAGTTCTTGAAGACCTTCTTTAATAGTTTCATCGGATGTATCCCCAATGTCAAGAAAAGGCATTCCGAAAAGTTCTGTTTTTATGTATCCATACTCTTCCTCCACACGGTGATTCACATCCAGGATCTCTAAAGTCTGGCGATCAATAATAAAAATTGGATTTGGATTATTGTTAAACAGCGATCGATATTTTTCTTCTGATTTTTTATACTTATCATAGAGCGTGGAAAGCTCCTTATCCTGCAGTTCAAGTTCTTCCTGTGTTTTTTTATCTTCCGTGATATCTTTTAAAGTTTCTATGGCACCGATCACCTTTCCATCCGGAGATTTGATAGGTGCGGCTGTAAAAAAAATCCATTTCCCCTCTTCCCCGATATGAGGGAAAAACTCTTCGGCCTCATAAGCCTCATCAATCAGGCCTGATTTTCTCCAGGAGGAACCATAATATTTTGATACCTCCTGTTCAGACATTTCACCCACAATTACATCAGCCATTGTCGGTCTTTTTGCAGACCTGAAAGGCACCCATTGCCGGTCAGTTCCAACCAGCTCATAGGCATCATGCCCGGTTAGTTTTTCACAGGCTCTGTTCCAGTGGGTAAGAATATGTTCATTACTAATGATAAAGGTCGGAATCATACTGCCCTGAATAATCTGGGACAGCTCTTTTTCCATCTCAATCAAGTCTTCTCTTTCATCTTTTAAGTATCTATT
>JAGLNZ010000668.1 GCA_023139225.1 Desulfobacula sp.
AAGATTCCGGTTTGTGGCGGCAATGATCGAGCAATCTATTTTTTTTGGGGTGATGCCACCAATGGGCATAATTTCGTTGTCATCCAGGCACTTCAATAGCTTGGCCTGTACTCCCATGGACATTTCCCCGATTTCATCGAGAAAGATCGTTCCACCACAAGCCAGTTCGAAAAGCCCGAGCTTTCCCTTTTCACTGGCTCCGGTAAACGCTCCTTTTTCATATCCAAACAATTCTGCCTCTAAAAGATTTTCCGGTAGGGCTGCGCAATTGATCTGAATAAACGGTTTTTTGCTTCCACTGCTATACTGATGAATAAACTTTGCCAGCAACCCTTTGCCGGTCCCGGATTCTCCCTGGATTAAAATATTGGAGGCTTTAATGGCAGATAATTTCAAGGCAAGCCTTAGCGTATGCTTCATTGAATCGCTTTCGGCCACAATATTGTTGTCTTTTAATTCAAGCAGGGTTAACTCGGTGAGCTCATCCTTTATTTTTTCAGATTCCTGCCGAGCAAATTCAACCTGTTTTTTCATGCTTTCGATAAGAGAAACATCACGTTCATTTACAACAACAAAAATAATATTATGCTGATTATCAAAAACCGGAGTCCCTGTCACCAGAAGGGTATATTCGGATCGTGGTGTTGTTTGAACCACACTGACCTGGCGTTTTGTATCCAGTACTTCCTGGGTGGCTGATCTGTCAATCTGCCCTTCTGTTACAAGGGTTCGAACGTCTTTACCCAGTACCTCGGAGATCTTTACTCCATTTAAGGCTTCAGCCGCACGATTGAGTTTAAGGATTTTTCCATCACCATCACAGATCATCAGCCCGTCAGCCGACTTATCAAAGATCGTCTGAAGATATTTCATGGTCATCTGTGAAGTATCATATTTCATAAACAATTCTTCCATCAAAAATAGTCATATCAACTCGTGTATCCGCAATTGCATCCGGATCAATCTTAAAGATATCCTGGTCAAGAACGATCATGTCAGCAAGTTTGCCCGCTGAAATGGATCCGACACGATCACCACACCCAGAGGCAATAGCCGGAGTGATTGTATACCCTTTAACCGCCTGATCAACACTGAGAGCCTCTTCCATGTACCACCCTTTTTCCGGGGTATGATTCATCCTTTTTCTGGTAACCGCAGAATAAATTCCTGCCAGAGGATTGGGATCTGCCACAGGTGCATCAGAGCTCAGCATCATGGGAATACCCGTTTTTAAAATACTTTTCAGGTTATAGGTATATTTTCCCCTGGGTCCTACACATTCGTCAATCATTGAGATATCAAGGCTTAAATTGTTGGGCTGGCAGGAGACAGCTATGTTTTTCAATTTCGAAAGCTTTTCAAGATCTTCGGGTAGAATCATCTGAACATGCTCAATACGATGGGGGATGGCACACCTTGTTCGGCCATGGCTTTCAATCCTTGTGAACATTTCTATGATTTCTTTATTAGCCCTGTCCCCTATGGCATGCACCATAACGCTTAAACCGGCTTGATCTGCTTTCAACACAGCCTTTTCAATTTGAGCCACCGGCGTCAGGGGCATCCCATAATCAGCATCCAGATATTTTTGTGTCATCCACCCGGTTCTTGCGCCCATACCACCGTCTGAAAAGAATTTTAAATAGCCGATTTTTAAGAGATCATCCCCAAATCCGGTAGTAATCCCCAGATCGATTGCCTGGTCTGTCATTTCACCGGGAAGCGCCACATGGCATCGGATATTAAGCTTATTTTTCAGCCGAAGACTTTGCCATGCCCTTAATGCATCTGCTCCATCAAGACCTCCCATGAGCCGGATATCATGAATTGATGTCAACCCAAGTTTATGGGCATCGATAATAGCTTTTTGTATATTTTCAAGCAGTGTTACGCGGGAAAGTTCAGGTATGGTATTTCGGATCAAATTTGAGGCAAGTTCCTTTAGAACACCTGTTGGACAGCCATTAGCATCCTTTTCAATCACACCGTCTTTAGGATCAGGACTTGCAGAACTGATCTTGGCAAGCTTTAAGCCAAGAGAATTGGCAACAGACAAATGAAGATCACATCTCCAGATACATACAGGATTATCCGGTGCAATTCTATCAAGATCATAACGGTCCGGCATTTTATTTTCCGGCCAGTCTGATTCATTAAATCCCTGGCCCAGTAACCAGTTGCCTTTTCCAAGGGTCAAGGCTTTGTTTGCAACAGCCTCTTCCATTTCCTTAAAGGTGCCGGCACTTGAAAGATCAATACTGTCATAGTTCAGTGCCCACTCATAAAAATGAAAGTGTGTATCTATAAATCCCGGTA
>JAGLNZ010000669.1 GCA_023139225.1 Desulfobacula sp.
CCTAAAACTGTGAATAAGTGGCTTAGTGTTCTGGAAAGAATGTATCTTGTATTTGCAGTTCGATCTTATACAAAGAATCTGCCTAGGGCTGTGATCAAACCACCCAAAGTTTTTTTCTACGATAATGGAGATGTTATAGGCAATGAAGGCGCTGTTTTCGAGAATCTTGTGGCAACCCAGCTTCTAAAAAGAATTCATTTTCTGGAAGATAGAGACGGATACAGATATGAGTTGAGGTATATCCGTGATAAGGAAGGTCGTGAGGTGGACTTTGTTATTTTAAAAGAAGGGATGATTGAAGAACTGATTGAAGTAAAATTTGCGGATGATAAGATTTCAAAGCATCTAAAATATTATGCGGAAAAATTAAATCCCCCCAAAATGACCCAGATCGTTGCAAAATTGAAGCACCCATATTCCAGCGGTAAAATTAACGTCCTTGAGCCTGCCACATACTTCAGGCAGAAGTTAGGATGACGGATTGACAGTTCTTTTAGACAATTTAAGTATCTGCTGCCAATTCTTTATTATGAAAAGCCTAGTCATTTATTCTTGACAAAGGGCATTGGGTTACAGTATTACCTTTTCAAAATTGCAATAGAAATTGCATTGATTAAATTTTAAAACTAAGATTTGAATATAAGCCAAGAAGGCCTGATAGAGAGAACTCTATTTTGCACTCTTGGCTTTTTTTATTTGGGAGATTTTTTAATTTTGTAAAAATCAGGTCATTATTAGTACAAATTAAGATAAAAAAAAGGAAGACAGCACAGTATCCCGTCAAAGAAACATGCTGCCTTCCCGGGGAAGCCCCATATATTCAGGGGGCCTCACCCTCCTTATAACACTGCGGTAAATGCTCGTCAACAAACCTGTGTTTTGGGAAAATATCTTTATTGTTCTGACAAAATGATTAAAGGAGGGGATTTATGAATAAGATTGTCATTGTTTTATGTGCAGGCATATTTTTTTTATTAAGTACAATTTGTTTGGCAAATCAAAAACCAGAAGAAAAAAGCGCGTTCCGGCTGGATGATATTGTTGTGACTGCCACAAAAACAAAAGAAGATATCAGCAATGCGCCGGGAAGCATTAATGTCATATCCAGGCAGGATCTTGAAAAACGGGATATCAAAACCATTGATGATGCCTTTTCAATTATTCCGGGTGCGTTTGTAAAACGAACCAAGGGACTGATGGATTCCACAAGCTCTGTAAGACTGCGGGGATTTAATAATGATCGGTACACCCTTATCCTCATTGACGGTCATCCCATCAACGATGCTTATACAGGCGGTGTTGAATGGGGAATGCTGCCCATAGAAAGTGTTGAGAAAATTGAGGTGGTTAAAGGGGGCGCATCTGCACTTTACGGTGGCAATGCCATGGGCGGGGTTATCAATATTATTACCAGAACACCAAAAAAGACCCATGGTCTGATCAAGGCAGGGATGGGAAATAACGGGACCTGGCGCTATAGTGCAAGTTGCGGAACAAAATTTAAGGATAAACTAAGCTTAAGGGTGGGTTATGAAGGCGAGAGCACTGACGGTTATTCAACAACACCGGTTTTAAGAACAATTTCAAGCGGGGCTTCAACAGTAAGCGGCGGTTATGTCATGAAAGATAAAACCGATACCATAGATAAATGGGTGGTGGGTGATAAGGGTGACAACAATGCAGAAAAAGAGACCATCAGCGGAAAAGTTGTCTATGATTTGACGGATACGGGAAAACTCTCTGTCGGTCTTGTATCAGGCAGGCATGAGTATGATTACGGTCCTGCCCACACCTATATGGGGACTTTTGGAGACAACACCACTTATGCAGATGCCGGGACAGGCTTGAGGGCCAGGTTCAGGCCCAATGATTTCATCAGCTATACCGGTATTGGTGACAACAAGACAGATATTTATTCCCTTGGTTACGAACAAGTATATCAAACCTTTTATCTCAGTATTAAAGCAGGTTTCCACGATGTGGAAGACCGGTATACCCTGGAATCAGGATCAGGGATGGCAGATTATTATGATTCAGCCGGAACCCTTAATGAAACAGAGAACAGGGCTTTGTTTTTTGAAATCCAGGGGGATTTGCCCATTGGCGATTCCCATCATTTCACCATGGGTACCAGCTGCAAGACAGATGAATCAGATACCAATGCATATAATATTCCGTACTACAGAAGTTATTCGCAAAGGAGCGCCTCAACCTATCAAATGGCTGGCAAGAGCTGGACATGGTCTTTATACGCCCAGGATGAATGGAGTCTGGATGAAAAAATCACCCTCTATCTTGGTGCACGATATGATGTCTGGAAAGTTTATGACGGATTGTCCGGCAATACAGGCTCTAAAACCAATTATGCTGAAAATAATGAATCAAGCCTTAGCCCCAAAGTGTCTGTCGTATGGAAACCCCTGCTGGGTACCGTAGTAAGAGGTTCTGCGGGCCAGGCCTTTCGGGCACCGACATTGTATGAGCTTTACCGTACATGGTCTTCATGGGGCACAACCTACCAGAGTAACCCCTATCTTAAGCCTGAAACGGTTCGTACGGTGGAGGCGGGGATTGATCAGTCTTTTTATAATAACCGGATCAAATGCGGTTTGACAGGATTCTGGAATGAAATAGATGATTTGATTTATTACAAGGTGGACGGGTCAATAAAAACCCGGACCAATGTGGGCAAGGCAAGAACACTGGGGCTTGAACTGGACGGGTCCTGGGCCTTGAGTGATTACTTTACCATCTGGGGAAATTATACCTATACAGATGCGAAGATAAAAGAAAACGCCACAGATCCTGACAGTGAAGGCAAGCAGATCACAGGAATCCCCGAGAATGCCTTCAACCTTGGACTTGATTTTAAGACCGACAAGTACAAGGCAAATTTAACAGGGCGTTATATTTCCAAAATCTATAATAATTCCGACAACTCGGATGTTGCCCAAGGGGTATATGCAACCTATGAACCCGCCTTTTATCTTGATGCCAAAGTGACATGGAGCCCGTTTAAGTGGTGGGATATTTCTTTTTGTGTGAACAATATCATGGATAAGGAATACTACCAGTATTACAAGGCAGAGGGAAGGAGCTATTTTGCTGAACTTGCTTTCAAGTTTTAGAAAATTTTTTTTTGCCGGGCTGATTATCCTGATCATATCTTCCCCGGGAACAGCCCGGGCCGGAAATGCTGCACCATCCATTGTCATCGAAGATGCCTTTGGCAGAGAAATATCCGTGGATTTACCGGTTCAACGTATTGTGGTTCTTAATTCAGATGTTTTGGAGGTGTTGCGCTCACTGGGAGCCCAGAACCTGGTCAAAGGAGTTTATTCCGAAATCGTCAAGGATGATGCTTTTTTCCCCGAATTTTTGGACAGGCCAAAAGTGGGGTCCTGGAAAAATGCCAATGCCGAACTCATTGCCGATTTAAATCCCTGCATAGTGATCGCTTATGAGAACAATCCGGGAACGGAACTGGAAAAACAGCTCTCGCCTTTTGGAATACAGGTCATCCGGTTAAATTTTTATAAGCTTGGGACCATTGTAAAAGAAGTTACAACCCTGGGCAGAATTATCGGCAGGGAACAGCAGGCACAGGTACTTGCGGCATGGTACAGGGAAAAACTGGATGATATTCGAAAGCGCCTTGGTCCGGTCAAAGAAAAGCCACTGGTCTATGTGGAGAGTTATTCAGACTTTCACACGGCTGGTCCCGGATCGGGCGGGCATGATATGTGCGTTTATGCCGGCGGCAAAAACCTGGCTGATGTATTTAAAGTACCTTATTCGGAAGTCACTTCGGAATGGGTCATCTCTAAACAACCGGAGGTGATTTTTAAGACAACGGCCTGGGGAAACGGTTTTGAGAGAAAGGATGGGGCCTTTTTTAATACCGTCAGGAATAAAATAATTTCCCGTCCGTCCTGGAACCTGATTAAGGCTGTAAAAAAAGGCCGGGTCCATGTGCTGGACAGCGGCATCTGGACAGGCCCGAGAGCGGTTATCGGGGTGGCCTATATGACAAAATACATTTATCCTGATCTTTTTTTTGATCTTGATCCTGAACTAATCCATAAAGAATATCTTGAATCCTTCCAGGGGATACCCTGGAAGGGCGTATATGTATCCGGAGTTTTTGAAGGGGCAAGACCGTGAATACAGATTGCCCGGCCATGGAGAACCAGTACAGGGCCTTAAAATACCGCAGCCTTGTTCTGTTGATCGTATTTTTACTGCTGCTGTCGGTCATTGCTGTCCTGTCGCTTTGTATTGGCGCTTCTTCCATCAGTATCACGGATTCGATCCAAGCGCTTGTAACAGATAATGGAATGGCCAGATCCATTGTATGGAATCTAAGACTTCCCAGGGTGATGATGGCTGTGTTGATCGGCATTGGGCTTGGCACATCCGGTGCTGTTTTCCAGGCGGTCCTAAGAAATCCGCTGGCATCTCCCTTTACGCTGGGGATCGGTTCCAGTGCAGGGTTCGGGGCTGTTATTGCCATTGTGTTCTTTAATGGTCTTGTCAATGAATATGCAATTGTTACGGGCGCCTTTATTTTTACGCTTTTATCTTCATTTATTGTACTGGGTGTGAGCAGGTATAAAGGGGCTACGGCAGAAACCATGATCCTTACAGGCATTGCCCTGATGTTTTTATTTTCATCTTTGAGTTCCTTTCTTCAATACCTTGGAACAAAAGAAGAGGTCCACGGGATTGTATTCTGGTTTTTTGGCAGTCTTTCAAAGGCCGGATACAGAGAAATCATCATGTCGGGTGTAATGATTCTTGTCCCCATACCATTTATTTTAAGATTTGCATTTGATTTTAACCTGATGACGGCAGGAGATGAATCTGCCAGGGCTTTAGGTGTCAATGTCATCATCGTGAGGATGCTTTCCATTGCCCTGGCCTCTTTGATGACTGCCGGGGCCATCTGTTTTACCGGGGTGATCGGCTTTATCGGACTTGTGGCGCCCCATATCGCAAGGATGATATTTGGCAGCGACCATCTGTTTTTGATCCCTGCTTCCGCCCTTCTCGGGGCTATCCTGATTCTTCTGGCCGACACCCTGGGGAGAACGGTGTGGCTGCCCCATGTCATCCCCATCGGGATTGTTACTTCCTTTATCGGGGTTCCGTTTTTTTTATATCTTTTGATTAAGAAAACAAAGGAGTATTGGTAATGCTTCAAACCGGAAATCTGTGTTTTAATTATGGGAAAACCTGTGTACTCAAAGGGATTGATCTGAATATAGAAAAAGGGGAGATCATAAGTGTGCTGGGGCCCAATGGTGTGGGTAAGACCACTCTTTTAAAATGCCTTTTGGGTATGATAAAACCCTTGTCCGGCTTAATAAGAGTAGATGACCGGGATATTTTAAAAATGCCTGCAACGCATCGGGCAAGGTTATTAGGGTATGTTCCCCAGGCGTTGCCGTCTAAATTTCCCATGACGGTGTTTGATGCCGTGCTCATGGGAAGAAAACCCTATGTGAGGTTTGTCCCTTCCGGGAAAGATTTGGAAATCGTCAGCCAGGTCCTCTTGTCCATGAACCTGGATCATCTGGCACTCAAGGATTTTGACCGGATCAGCGGGGGGCAGAAACAAAAGGTCCTGATTGCCAGAGCCATTGCACAAAAGCCTTGTTATCTTATTCTTGATGAACCCAGCAGTAACCTGGATGTGCGTCACCAGTTAGAGGTAATGA